>JBFIUJ010000231.1:0-5170 GCA_041607595.1 Gemmatimonadales bacterium
CGGCCCGGGCGGTCCGCTTGACGGATTCGCCCGGGCCGCCGAACTTGCCCGCGTCCCCGTTCCCACGATTCGGAGATCCCATGACCCCCAAGCTGACCCTCGCCGCGAGCGCGGTGCTCCTCGCCGTCTTCGGGGCGGCCTTCCTGATCGTCCCGGTACAGGCGATGGGCCTCTTCGGCCTCGGCCTCGACCTGGACGCGAAGGAGATCACCCGCCTCTTCGGTGCGGCCATGTTCGCCTGGGGGATCTGCAATTGGCTCGCCCGGAGCCACGCCGAGACGCCGGGCGGCCGTGCGGTGGTCACGGCCAACCTGCTCCACTACCTGGTCGGCTTCATCGTGATACTGCAGGGGCGCTTCGAGGGGGTGGGGAACGATTCGTCGTGGGTGAACGTCGGGCTCTATTTCCTCTTCACGGTCGCCTTCGCCTACCACCAGTTCGCCGGCCGGCGCGCGGCCTAAGGGGCCGGGCGTCCGGCCGCGGCTCCCGACGGCGGCGTGCTCTCGCGCGTCGCCGCCGGCCCGCCCTTCCGCCACACCGCTTCGGCGGGATGCTTGAGGGTGAAGGTCCCGAAGGGCGGAGGGAGATAGGTGAGAGCCAGAGTGTGCGCCTCCCCTTCCTCCCTGTACTCGAAAGTGACGAACGTCGCCTGAGGCGCCCGCCGGACGGTCACGAACGTGATCGGGTGCGCGGCGCCCGCGGGGGCGCTGTCGAGCCCGATCCGGACCGCCGTCGGCGTGATCTCGAGGCTCCGTCCGGCGTAGCGCGGGTCCTCCGTCGTCCAGCGGCCGAGCAGCCCCTCCGGCACCGGCTCTCCGGTCCCGCGGAACAAGGGGACCGAGGCCAGGGCCAGGACGCCGACCAGCGCGAGCGCGAAGGGCCAGGAGAGGATCGGGCCCAGGACGACCCGGGTTTCCGCATCCGGGGCCTCGGTCGTGGGCACGATGTGCCGTTTCCGCCCGTGGTTCAGCAGCAGCGCCAGGTCGCCGAAGAAGTCCGGTAGCGAGCGGTCCGCGACTAGCCCGGCGGAGGGCCTGACCTCGGTGGGCGCAGTGTCCGCCGCA
Source organism: Gemmatimonadales bacterium (assembly GCA_041607595.1). GTDB lineage: Bacteria > Gemmatimonadota > Gemmatimonadetes > Gemmatimonadales > GWC2-71-9 > JBFIUJ01. The sequence continues at coordinate 1,065 of JBFIUJ010000231.1, forward strand.
GTGTCGGGCGGGGGTGGAGCGTGGGGCGTGGCGGTCATGGGCGCGTCCGTTCGACTTCCCAGGAGGCAGTGACGAGCTCGACCGGCGTGCTCGCGCGGGCGGCGGGCGCCTCGGGCTCCGGTTCGCGCAGGAGCTGGAGACCGGCGCGGACCACGACCGGGTCGAAGTGGGTGCCGGACTGCCGCTCCAGGAACTCGCTCGCGAGAACGGGGTCCCATCCGCTGCGGTAGGGCCGATCGGACACCAGCGCGTCGTACACGTCGGCCACGGTGAGGACCCGCGCGAGAAGCGGGATCCCCTCGCCGGCCAGACCGGTGGGGTAGCCGGTGCCGTCGTACATCTCGTGGTGATGGAGCACGATCGGGATCACGTCGGCATAGGCGGCGATCGGCGTGAGGATCCGGGCGCCGGTGGAGGGGTGCTCGCGGACGAGCCGCATCTCCTCGTCGGTGAGCGATCCCGGCTTGTCCAGGATCGCGCCCGGGATGCCGATCTTCCCGATGTCGTGCAGCAGGCCGCCCCGGTGCAGGGTCTCGAGCTGGCTCTGGCCCAGCCCGAGCGCGACCCCGATCCGGAGCGCGAGCCGGGTGACCCGCTCCGAGTGGCCCGCCGTCCACGGAGAGTTGGCGTCGATGGTGCGGGCCAGCGCGCGGAGTGTGCCCCAGCTCAGCTGATCGAGTCGCTGGATGAGTCGGGTGTTGGAGAACGCTACCGCGATCTGGTCCGCGAGCAGGCGCCCCTGGGCGATGTCCTCCGGACCCACGCGGGGGGAAGACCGATAGCCGACGGCGATCGTGCCGGTGAGATCCCGCCCCTGGAAGAGGGGGAGCACCAATGCCCCGCCCAGGGGCAGGTCGCGGCGCCTGCCCAGATAGCCCCGGACGACGGCGCCGCCGTTCAACAGCAGGTGGTCCCGGTGGTCGTGCAGCTCCTGCAGCTCCGGGGCTGAGATCCGGACCTCCTCCACGACGCGCTGCCCGTCCGCCAGCACGATCCGCCTCCAGCCACCCCCGGCGTCGCTCGCGGCCACCGTGACGCTCACTTCGTCGCCCGGGATGAGGTGGGGGAGTCGTGTGAGGACCGTATCGATGACCGCCTCCGGCTCCAGCGCCGCCAGGATCGACCGGTCGATGTCGTGGATCGTGGCCAGCGCGGTGAACTGCTTGCCCAGCCGCCGCGACATGCCGGAGAAGGAGTCGGCCAGGCGCTCGAACTCGTCCCCGCTATCGACGGTCACCGCGTGGTCGAACTCCCCGGCGGCGATCCGGTGCGTCGCCTCCTCGAGCTTCACGAGGGGCTCCATGCTGCGCCGGATCTGCAGGTTGCTGAGCAGGAAGACCACCACCAGGGCCAGCAGCACGATGGCGGCGAACGTCCGGCGGAATGTGGCCGCGGGCGCCAGCACCTCCCGAGTGGACTGGGTCAGCACCACCTGCCAGGGTGCCGCGCCGTAGGAGAACCCGAGGAAGACCGGCCAGGAGATGGAGACGTAGTCCTCGCCGTAGCGGCTCCAGGAGAGCCAGGCATCGCCCGACGTTCCCGGCCGAATCCGGAGGGCGTCCCGCGACGGCACCGGCATCCCCTCGGTGCAATACAGCGGGCGATCGAGGGCCGCGGGGAAGAGGCAGAGTCCCATGCCCTCGCCCAGCGTGGCGTCGTCGTCTTTCATGCTCCAGAGGGCCGAGGGCTCGATCTGCCCCCACAGGAGGCCCTTCGAGCGGTCGCTCGGCTCGACCCGGCGGCCGATGAGAATCGCGGGCTCGGTCCCCAGGTTGGGGATGATGACCAACGCCCGTCCCGCCCCCAGGTGCCGTCGTTGCGCCTCGTTCCGCTCGGGCGGGGGAACGGCCAGTGCGCCGAGCAGCGTGAGCGGCGGCTTGTCCGGATACTGGACAGCGACGGCCGCGAACTTGCTCAGATGCGGATGCCGCGCAGCCGGGTTCGGGGGCACTCCTCCGCTACGCATCGAGGTCGCCAGGACATCGAGCTCGGTGTCGAAGGATTCCAGCCGCTCGAGCAGCACCATCCCGGCGCTCTTGCTGGCCTGGTGCAGCCGGGCCTTCGCCTGCTCGTGGAGCTCCCGGGTGACGTAGACGAACCCGATGGCCGCGAGCACCACGGTCGGCAGGAGCGCCCCGACCATGAAGAGGGTCAGGACGCGCCGGGCGACCTTGGTCCGCAGGAAGACGGACCGGGCCCAGGGCGCGGAATCAGTAGCCGCTGGCCGGTCCCACATACCCACCGTCGTTCGCCATCACGATGTCGTCCCGGCTGTTGCGTGCCGTCAGGGGAGGGCTGCTCCGTCCGTCCGGGCCCATGCTGTAGAGGTCGAACTGGGAGTTGATCGGGACCAGGAACCGGTCGCGGCGCGCCCCTCGGGGCGCTCCCCGGCCGGGCGTGGTGCTGAAGTTCAAGAACTGATAGGGGTTCCCCCACGGGTCCAGCATGCCGCCCCGACCGATCTCGGCCAAGGAGAGGGGCAGGGTGTCCCGCGAGAGGATCTCGATCCGGAGGGTGCGGATGTCGCCGATCGCCCGGACGATCTGGGCCTTCTCCCGGTAGGTCCAATACCTCGGCACGGCGATCGACGTGAGGATTCCCACGATCGCCACCGACGCCAGCAGCTCGATCAGTGTGAAGCCAGCCGACCAGCGTGCGGGACGCACGTTCCGGGGTGTCCCCGCGGTGCGGGAAAAGGGGGAGGACATGTCGCCAGTATCGACAAGAACCGTGCCGAGGTTGAGCCCCTTCTCTGGAAAGGACTTCGACCGGGGCGTTAGGTTTCTGGCCAGCCGCGGCCTCGCGTATCGCGAGGTGCGGAGATAGGAGCAGAGCGAATGCACGATCGAGCCATCGCCGTCCCGGCGGCACCGAGCCCCGTGGGGAGGTCCGGAGACCGCCAGGGCCGCCGCTGATGGATCCCGCCGACTTCCGCCGGCACGGTCACGAGCTCATCGACTGGGTGGCGGACTACCTGGAGCACGCCGACCGGCACCCCGTGCTGCCGAGCGTGGCCCCCGGCGACCTGCGGCGCCGCCTGCCGGCCGCCCCGCCCGAGACCGGAGAGCCGATGGAGGAGATCCTGCGGGATTTCCGGGAGCTCGTCCTGCCCGGCGTGACCCATTGGAACCATCCGCGGTTCTTCGCCTACTTCCCGGCCAACCACAGCGGACCATCGATCCTGGGCGAGCTCCTCTCGGCCGCGCTCGGGGTCAACGCCATGATGTGGCAGACCTCCCCGGCCGCCACCGAGCTGGAGGAGCACGTGCTCGACTGGCTCCGACAGCTGGTGGGATTGCCGGAGGGGTTCGTCGGCGCGATCCAGGACACGGCATCCACCGCGACGATCTGCGCCTTGCTCTGCGCGCGGGAGCGCGCGAGCGGGTTCGCGGTGAACCGGGTCGGCTTCCGCGCCGGGGCGGAGGGCGGGGCACTCCGAGTGTACGCCTCGACCGAGGCGCACAGCTCGGTGGAGAAGGGGGCCAAGATCGCCGGCTTCGGGGCGGAGCACGTCGTGCGGGTGGCGGTGGACGAGCGCTTCGCGATGGACCCGGCCGAGCTGGAGCGTCAGATCGCCGCCGATCGAGCCGCCGGCCACCGTCCCTGCTGCGTGGTGGCCACCGTGGGCACCACGTCCTCCACCGCGGTGGATCCGCTCGCCCCGTTGGCCGAGGCTGCGGAGCGGCACGGGCTCTGGCTCCACGTGGATGCGGCCCTCGCCGGCAGCGCCGCCATCCTGCCGGAGAAGCGCTGGATCCTCGACGGCGTCGCCGGGGTCCACTCGCTGGTGTTCAATCCCCACAAGTGGCTGCTCACCAACTTCGACTGCTCCGCCTACTACACCCGCGAGCCGGAGGTGCTCACCCGGACCTTGGGCATCCTGCCCGAGTACCTGCGGACGGCCCAGGACCGCTCGGTCACGAACTACCGGGACTGGGGCCTCCCGCTGGGCCGTCGCTTCCGGGCGCTGAAGCTCTGGTTCGTGCTGCGCCACTATGGGGCGGAGGGGCTGCGGGAGCACCTGCGGCGGCACATCGGCCTGGCCGAGGCGTTCGCCGGTTGGGTGGAGGCGGACCCGGACTTCGAGGTGCTGGCGCCGGTGCCGC
>JBFIUJ010000232.1:0-5162 GCA_041607595.1 Gemmatimonadales bacterium
CCGGAAGGTCTAGGCCGACCATACCCCTATCCACCATTCGACCGCATCGACGCCCCGCGGCACGGGATCGGCGTCGATGCGGTCCACGTGTCCCGACGACCCTCCGCTCCACGCTCGCGCTCCTGGCCGCCCTGGCGTTGGGGGCCCCGGGCCTGGCCGCGCAGGCGGACGAAGCCCTGCGTCCTTCCTTCATGGGGTTTCGCGCCGGGGCCCACCTCACCGAAGTCAGCGGGCGGGTGACCCGTCTCGGCGGCGCGCGGCTGAAGTGTGACCGGGCGAAGTCCGATCGCCGGCTCAGCGAGTGCCGCGCGGTGGTGAGCGATTCCGCCGCCGGGACGCCGCTCCACGTGTGGCTCTCGGCGGTGGACAGCGTCAGCGCGGTGACGACCGTCTCCGGGGACGTGAGCAGCGAGCAGCTGGCGGAGTGGCGGGCGGAGCTCGAGCGCCGCTACGGCACGACGGGGGCGAAAGTCCAGGGCAGTCAATGGATGATGCAGTGGATCCGGGCCGGGCGGATGGTCCGGCTCACCTGGCGGGTGCGCGCCACCAGCAAGATCGCCTCGGTCAGCCTGATCGACGGCTGGATCCTCGACGGCTGGGGCAAGACCGTCGAGCGGCTCCCGGCCGTTCTCTCCCCACCGTCCGACTCGACGGCCTCAGCCCCCTAGGAGGACCAAGAAGCTCCCCTCCGTCTCCTCCAGCACGAAGTCCCGCACCACGTCTCCCTCCTCCCGCAGCCGGCGGAGGAGGGTTCGCACGCGGGTCCGCACCGGGGCCCCGCCGCCGCCCCGGCCCCGACCGGTGATCAGGCGCACGACCCCGCGGGGCCGCGCGCGCGTCTGGCTCAGCAGGAAGCGCTCCGTGTTGGCGGCCGCCTCGGCCGCCCGTTGGCCGTGGAGGTCGTAGGTCGCGTCCGCCTCCCGGTCGATCCAATCCACCGCCGATCCTCCTGCGCTCGCCGTTTGCCAGTCCCGTCTCGAATCCTTACCCTTCAGCGTCTCCCGCGGAATCCCTCCCCTGAAGCCGCGGCTGGTCCAGGAGCAGCCCGTGAGCGACACCGACCGGCGCCGACGTACCGTCAACAGCCTCCGTCTCCGCGTGACGGTGGGCATGGGCTTCCTGCTCGCCTTGCTCGTGGCCATCGCCTGGCAGTCGATTTCGTCGATCAACGCGATGAGCCGGTCCTCGCGGATCGAGACCACCCAGCTGCTGCGGGGCATCGAGGCGGGGAACGGCCTGCTCAGCGGGGTGATGGAGGCCATCGCCAACGCCGAGCGCTATCTGCTCGGCCCCACCGAGCAGATCCGCCGGGATTTCGCCGCGGCCGGGGACACGGTCTACGCCTACCAGCAACGTCTCCGGGCGCTCGGCGGCATGAGCGTCGAGCAACGGCTCCTGATCAACCGGATCGGCCTGGACCAGGCGAACATCGAGGTGTCCTACGCGCTGGCCCATGCGCTCGCCGACCTGGGCCGGACGGCGGAGGCCCGGGTCCAGGCGGCGCGCGCCCGCCCCGCGGCCGACACGCTGGTCATGAGTGTCCGCGCGCTGGCCCGAGCCGAGGCGGCCGGCGCGGCGGCCCACGTCGCCGACCTCGACGCCCGCGCCCGGCGCCGGACCCGCGCGGTGATCGCCTTGGTGGGCGTCGTGCTGGGACTCGGCGTGTTCGCCGCCTCCTACACCGTGCGCTGGGTCAACCGGCCGCTGGTGGCCCTCACCGCCGCCGCCGAGCGGTTCGGCGGCGGCGACCTCCGGCCGCTCACCGGCGAAGCGATGCCCGTCGAGCTCCAGCGGCTGGCGGACGCGATGGACGGCATGGCGGCCCGGCTACGGGACGTGGTCGCGACGGTCAAGCGCGAGGCGGAGCAGATCGCGACCGGCGCCGGCGACTTCTCCGCCATGAGCGAGGAGTTCGCGGCCAGCAGCGGGGAGATCTCGACGGCGATGCTGCGCGTGTCCGAGAGCGCCGACAGCCAGGTCCGCGGCATGACCCAGGCCGAGGGGTACCTGACCGAGCTCCGCGGCGTCGCCCATCAGAGCATCGAGACCAGTCGGCGCGTGGTCGGCCTGGCCCAAGGCATCGAGCAGCTCGCCTCCACCCACCGGGGGGACGTCCAGTCCGCGGGGAGGACGCTGCTCGACGTGCGGGAGGTGGTCCAGACCTCCGCAGCGCAGGTGCGGGAGCTGACCGAGCTGACCGAATCCATCACGGATTTCATCGAGCTCATCAAGCAGATCTCCTCCCAGACGAACCTGCTCGCGCTCAACGCGGCCATCGAGGCCGCCCGGGCGGGCGAGCACGGGCGCGGGTTCGCGGTCGTGGCCGAGGAGGTCCGGGCGCTCGCGGATTCCAGCGCCCAGGCCGCCGAGAGCGTCACCCGCACGGTCCAGGTCGTCCGCAAACAGGTCAGGGAAGTCGCGGTCACGATGGGCGTGGGCAGCGAGAAGGTGCGGGGCATCGAGGCCGTCGCCGACAGTGCGGCGCGGGCCCTCGACGAGATCCACCGTGCGGTGCAGGAGGTCCGGACCGCGGCCGGGCGGGTGGTGGACTCGGCCGAGCGGAACCTGGCCGCGGTGGACGGGGTCGGCTCGCGCACCGCGGAGGCGGCCCGGGCCGCGGCCGAGCACGCGGCCGCGAGCCAAGAGGTCACCGCGGCGGCCGAAGAGCAGAGCGCCTCGACCGAGGAGATGGCCTCGGCGGCCACGGACCTGCTCCAGGGCGCCACCCGCCTGACCAGCGCGGTCGACTACTTCCGCCACTAGCCTCGGAAACGACGCGAGGCTCCCCGCCACCGGGGAGCCTCGCGCTCGCGCGCCGACCGGATTCGGGCTAGCGCTTCTTCTTCGGCGCCTTCTTGCCGGTCGCCCGCTTGCCCGCCGCCTTGGCCTTGGCCTTCTTCGCCTTGGCCCGGTGGGACGCCTTGGCCGCACGCCGCTCCCCGGCTTCCTGCACTTCGGCCAGGAGACGGTCGCCCTCCTCCATGCCGAGCAGCCCCCGGCGGGTGGCATACTGGACCAGCTCCTCCGCGTCCTCCGGAGCGAACTCCCCGAGTCGGGCGGCGGCCCGGATGACGTTCACCATGGCGTCCGCCACCGGGCTCCGCAGCACACTGGCGATTCCGGGGAGACTCTCCAGCAGTGTGGACATCTGAGCGCCGCCGAGATCGGACACGACGCGACCTCCTCATACCCGCAAGACGTGGAAATGCAAAAAAGCCGCCAATTTGGCGGCATACTACCAGATGCCCGACCGGCCGTCAAGCAGAAGACGGCGCGGTGACCCCGAAGGTGCCCCGGCAATTGGAGGCAAGCGGTTCTATGGCATGGAGTTGGACGACTCCGGCCTCACCACTGGACCCGAACAAGAACCGTACCGCCCCATCCCGTGATGTCGAAGGTCTGTCCGGCCGCTGTGGTGAGCGAGCCGATGTCGAGTCGCGCCCCGGCCGAGAGCCCGACCCGTTGGGTGACGGTCACTTGCAGCGTGCCGCCGGTGCCGAACAGCCGACCGCTCCCCTGCTCGGGCGACCAGACGCGGGCCTCGGCGAGGGGCGTCAGGGAGACCAGCGGGCTCAGCGGGATGGTGCCGGAGACGCCGGCGGTGAAGACGTTCTCGGCGTTGGCGGTCCCGGCGCCCGCGCCCCGGTAGTAGTCCCAGGCGTAGACCATGAGCGAGCCGTCCCCCACCGGCGTGAGCACGCTCGCCTCCCCGATGAAGCGGTTGCCGGGCTCGTACCGTCCCGCTCCGGTGCCGGCGCCGGTCCCGGTGAACGTGTCGTCGCCGAAGGTGCTGAAGGTGGCCCCGAGCATGAGGCGGGACGAGCCCACCAGCCGATCGGCGCCCAGCCGGAAGCGGCCCTCCACCCCGGGCTGGTACTCGAACGTGCTGTTGGCGAAGGGGCGGTAGTCGGCGCTCAGACGCACGCTCGAGGCCGCGCCCAGGTTCCAGGCGCCCGCCTGGGTGGCGGCGGCCAGCCCCGCGGTCACCGAGGTCCCGTTGGCGTAGGAGTTCACCGGGAACGGGAGGAAGTTGGAGGACACCGCACTCGTGACCTGGACCTGGGTCGCGTCGGTCTTCGGGCCGGTCGGCAGGTTCAGGAGCAGCGAGGCGACCACCAGGTCGCGCCCGAACACGTACGCGGCGCGCACCTGGGTATCGGTGAAGTCGGTGATCGTCTCGACCTCGTCGTTCAACCCGGTCCGGCGGGTGGTGACGTAGGCGGAGCCGATGTCGAGCGAGAGCCGCCGGCCGATGGGGACGACCACTCCCACGGGGAAGGACACCTGGCGGACCGAGCCGGAGACGAACCCCTGCCCGAAGGAGTAGCCTCTCGCCTCCGCGCCGCCGGTCGCCGCCAGCGCGGGGTAGAGGCCCTCCTGGGCGGCGCTCCCCGCCGGGAAGGCGAGGCAGAGGGCGAGCAGCGCGCGGCGCATCATGTCAGGGGCGGGGGATGATGATCACGATCTGGCCCAGCAGGCCGACCGTCCGAGGATCGTCCAGCTGCAGCGCTTCCGGCAGCGGCGGGCGGCGGAACGGCGGGAGGGACTGTACCAGCCGCCGGTCCAGCGCCCCGCCCCCGCTCGGCACCGCGACCTGGATCGCGTTTCGGAGGATCACGCCGCGGGTGGCGCCGATCCCGACGGCCCGACCCAGGCCCGCGCGGCCGATCCCGACCCCGGCGAAGTCCCTGGGCGGCGTGCGGAAGGCGGCGGACACCGAGAGGGCGGCGCTGCGGCGCTGCCGGGCCGAGCGGAAGTTCGGATCGCGGGCCAGGGCGGCGCTGTACTCGGCGGAGGCGGTGGCGAAGTCCCCGCGGTCCTCCGCCTCGAGGCCTCGGCTGTAGGAGAGGAACGCCTGGAGGTCCGCGGTGGGCCGCTCGCTGATGGCGCGCTGCTCCTCCGGCGTGAGCGTGATGCCCATGCGGTCGAGCAGCTGGAGCACGACGGCCTTCTCCATCTCGAACAGGCGCCGCAGCTGGTCCGAGGCGTCACCCGTCGCGACCACCGCGCCGTCGGTCGCGCTGACCACGTTGGCGTCCATCCGGAGCGCCTCGGTACCGCTCTCCTGCAGCGACCCCTGCACCACGTTGGCCGCCCGCAGCAGCCGGCCGGACCGCGCTCCGGTGGTCGGATCCACCCGCCCGGAGTCGGACAGCGCCAGC
>JBFIUJ010000233.1:0-5139 GCA_041607595.1 Gemmatimonadales bacterium
GCCCGGTCAGGAAGACGAACTCGCCCTTGGCGATGTGAAAGGAGACGTCCCGCAGGGCGACCTCACCCCTGGGGTAGGATTTCGTGACCTGGCTGAGTCGAATCACGGCCGGAAGATAAGGCGAGCCCCGCCGGCCATGCCAGAGCCGGTGCGGGTCAGCCGCCCAGCGCCTGCGCGAGGTCCCCGACGATGTCCGCGGCGTCCTCGATCCCGCAGCTGAGCCGGACGAAGCCGTCCGGAATCCCCATCGCGGCACGGCTCTCCGGGCTCAGCCCCTGGTGGGAGGTCAAGCGGGGCTCGCTCACCAGGCTCTCCACCCCCGCCAGGCTGGGCGCGTGGGCCACCAGCTTGAGGCGCTTCAGGAAGCGCTCGGTCGCTCGGACTCCGCCGGTGAGCTGCAGCCCCACCATGCCCCCGAACCCGCCCAGCACCTTGGCCGCGTAGGCGTGGTCCGGATGGTCCGGCAGGCCGGGGTAGTGGACCGCCGCGAACCCCTCCTGGGCACGGGCCCACTGCGCCACGGCCAGCCCGTTGGCGTTGTGGCGCTCCATCCGCACGGCCAGCGTCTTCATCCCCCGGTCGATGAGCCAGGCCGCGTGCGGATCGAGCGCGGGCCCCCAGAGGCGCATCAGCCGGGTGACCTCCTCGATGACCGAGGCCGAGCCGGCCACGGCCCCGGCGATGATGTCGCTGTGGCCGTTCAGGTACTTCGTGGCGCTGGTGATGACCACGTCCGCTCCGTGCTCCAGGGGGCGGAAGTTGATCGGGCTGGCGAACGTGGCGTCCACCAGCAGGGCCAGTCCGATCTCCCGGGCCAGCTGGGCCACCGGCTCCAGGTCGATCACGCGCATGAGCGGGTTCGTCGGCGTCTCGACGAAGAGCGCCCGGGTACTCTTCCGGATCGCCTGGCGCCAGCTCCGCGGCTCGGTCGGGTTGACGAAGGTGATCTCGATGCCCTGGCGCCCGAGCTCCTCGGTGAACAGCCGGTGCGTGCCGCCGTAGATCCAGGCGCTGGACACCAGGTGATCGCCGGGACGGAGCACCGCCACGTGCGCGAGCGCCGTCGCACCCATCCCGCTCGCGAGGAACACCGCGGCCTCCGCGCCCTCCAGGAGGGCGTACTTCTTGGCCAAGGCCACCTGGGTCGGATTGTTGCCGTAGCGGGAGTAGAGCACCTCCTCCGTCGAGCCCACGGGATTGACGAAGGTGCTGCTCTGGAGGATGGCGGGGGCCACGGGCGACCAGTCCGCCCGTCGCTCGGGAATGCCGTGGATCGCCAGGGTGGAGGGCCCCGGCTTCCGCGCGCGGGTCACGAGCGGGTCAGGGGATGGCAGGTCCCGTCCGCGACGTGCACCAGGCGCAGCAGGGCCAGGAGCTGCAGGGCGTCCGCCGTCCGGTCCTCGCTCCAGCCCAGGAGCGGCGCGAGGCGCATCGGATCGCCGCCGCCGAACCGCCCGACGCCCACCAAGGCGGCCCGCGCGTCCGCCGAGACCCGTCCCACCACGCCGGGAGGGCCGCCCTCGGCCGGGAGGGCCGCGACGGCCAGGGCCTGCCGGGTCAGCACGTGGTCGATCGCTTCCACGTGATCCTCCCGGAGCCCCTGCAGGACCACGTAGCACTCGGTCTCCGGTACCGTCACCAGCAGCTTGGCCACGATCTCGTCGGCGCAGCTGAAGTCGAGCAGGCGCACGTCCGAGAAGTCGAGGGCCATCGTCCGGCAGGACGATCGGGCCATCTCGTCGCGGATGCGCGTCCGGACGGCGGCGCCGGTGGGGCGGGTGACGAGATCCCTGGTGGGGGAGGAGACAGTTTCGCGGAGGACGTGACCGAGGCGGATGGTCTGGACCATCATGGCTCGGGTACCTGGGCGGGGATCACCACCTGGACCTGGGCTCCTGGGAAGAAGGGCAGTTGATCGGCGAGCGGGACGTCGTCGTCCCACTCGGGCACGATGGAGAGACGCGCCGTCCCGCTGCGGATCGAGATCTTACCCTGCCAGCGGGTCAGATAGCGCTTGATGCCGGCGAGCCCCTGGCCGCGTCCCGGATCCCGGAAGCGGCTCACACCCTGGATCAGGGCCGCCTCGAGGGCGGAGGCGTCTCCCCAGCGGTCCCCGTAGCGCTTGGATTGCGTGGTCTCGAGGGATCGGCGGAATCCCAGGCCGGCGTCGCTGACGGCGATCACCACGACCTTCCGGCCGATGCGGCGCCGCCAGGTGTAGACGTGCACCGCGACCCAGCCGCCGGTCCCCGCGTGCTCCACAATATTCTGACAAGCCTCCGAAAGCGCCATAGCGAATCCCATGGTTGCCTTCGCCTCCAGGTGGAGCTTCTCGCTCATCATCAGCGAGGCCCGATCCTGGATCCGGTCCACCACCGCGTGCACGTCCTCCGACGCGCGCACCGGCGTGACGTCGAGCAGCACGTCCGACGTCTGGTCCGGCGCCGTGCGGGGCACCTTGCCGTGGATCTCGAAGAGCGCCTCGGCATGACGGAAGAAACCGGTCTTGGCCCAGTAGCGACGGGTGTCGTCGGCCTTCGGCACGGTGAGCAGCGGCTTCTCGGCCCCGGCCTCGGCCAGGGCCTGTCCCGCCGTCAGCATGCCGATCAGCCCGTAGGGAGAGGCCCACTGGGCCGCGTGGGCGTCCACCAGGATGCGGGCGTCGGGCGGCCACGCTCCGAAGCCCTGGGCGAACTGGTCGAACGCGCGGTCGTCGAAGTAGGTCGGCACCTCCACGACGCGCGTCACGCGGTGACCCAGGCGCCGCGGAGGAGCGGGGCGAGCCCGGTAGCCCCGCGGAGCGTCGCGTTCCGGGCGGCGAGCCGGTTGGCCTCGACGATCGCCGGCTCCACCGGGTCTCCGCGTAGGAGTCGGGCGCAGAGGGCGGCCCCGAAGACGTCGCCACAGCCGGTGGGGTCGAGCACCTCCACCGCGGGCGCGGGCACCAGGGCGCTCCGGACCGGGCCGCCTGCCGCCTCGTGCCGGCCGGCTCCCGGGACCAGCCGCTCGAAGCCCGGCGCGCAGACGTACGCCGTGCCGCGCGGGCCCAGCGTCACCACCAGGAGCGAAACGCCCTGCTCCAGGGCGATCGCGGCGAGGCCGAGCGGATCGGGCGAGAGCTGGCGCATCTCATCCTCGTTGAGTTGGACCACGTCGAAACACCGTAACCAGGAGGGGGCGTCCGCCAGGGGACGGAGCACCCGCATCCCGTCGTGCTGCATCCCGAGGAGCAGGCTGTGCAGGTCGGCATAGATGGGTCCGGCGAACCCCTGGCGAAGGGCCTGGGCCGTGCCCAGACACATCTCGAAACCCGAGATGAAGTTCACGTAGAGCGCGTCGAGATCCCGCACGAATGGACCCAGCTCGGACCAGGTCCAGGAGGGCACGCCGCCTTCCATGCGCTCGCAGCGCCGCTCCGCGGACTGGTAGCGCAGCACCACGCGGTTGTTCGGCACGGCGACCTCGATCGCCCGATTCCCAGGAGCCAGGCGGGCGAGCGAGCCGAGGAACGTCTGGGCCTCCGCGCTCAGGTCGCGACCCACCTTGATCAGCGGGACGATCTCCCAGTCGTCCTCCAGCGCCGCGTCGAGCCCGGCCAACGCGTAGGCGATGCCGCCCCACTCCTCGACCGGTGGGGCCGCCGAGTCGCGTCCGTGGATCACGTCCCAGACCAGCGAGCCGACGACGCCGAGCCTAGGCATCGCCGCTCGTGGAATCGAGAAAGGCCTTGGCCGCGCCGAAGACGCCGGCGCTGCCCGGGAGCGCGCCGGGCACGATGCGGCAGACGGCCACCGCCGGCTTGAACGCCCGGCGACTCACCTCGCGGCGGAGGGGGACGAAGAGGCGGTCCCCGGCGGCGGTGACGCCTCCGCAGACCACCACCACCTCCGGGTTGAAGATGTTCACCAGGCCGGCCAGCCCGACGCCCAGGAACTTCGCCGTATCCTGCACCACTTCGCGCGCGAGATCGTCCCCCTCGTGCGCGGCCTGGTACACGGTCTGGGCGGTGATCCGCTCGAGGTCTCCCCCGACGTAGCGGGGGAGAGTCGTCTCCGCGCCGGCCTCGATCCCCTCGACCGCGCGCCGGGCGATCGCCGGCCCCGAGGCGTAGGCCTCGAGGCAGCCGTAGTTGCCGCACTTGCACCGCCGGCCGTTGGCCTCGATCGTCACGTGGCCCATCTCGCCGGCGCAGTCGGACGCCCCATGGTAGAGTCGCCCGTCGAGGATGATGCCCCCGCCGATGCCGGTGCCGATCGTGATCCCCAGGGTGTGGCGGGTCCCCCGAGCCGCCCCGCGCCACCACTCGCCCAGGACCGCGCAGTTGGCGTCGTTGTCGATCGCCCCGGGGAGCCCCAGGGCCCGCTCGGCCAGCTCCCGAAGGGGCAGGTCGGTCCAGCCGAGGTTCGGCGTGAGCAGCACGACGCCGCGCCGCCGGTCCAGCGGACCCGGGGCCCCGAGCCCAACCCCGGCCACGACCGCCCCGGGCACGGCCCGGCACGTCTCCTCCATCGAATGACGGCCCGCGGCGAAGAGCCGCTCCAGCACCGCCTCGGGCCCTTCCTCCGCGCGGGTGGGCTCGGTGCGGAGCCCGTGCAGCGACTCGCCGTCCTCGGACACGCAGCCCACGACCAGGTTGGTGCCGCCGATGTCGATCCCGAGGATGAAGCGCACGACCGCCTCCACGAAGTCAGGGCCATCGGGTCCGACGCCCGGCCCGGATCCGCCCGAGGGCGGCCAGGACGACGTCGGGGGTCACCTCCCGCAGGCAGCGGTGGTGCCCGAGCGGACAGGTCTGGGGACCGTGGCGAGAGCAGGGGCGGCAGGCCAGGTCGGGGTGCTCCACCACCTCGCCCGGTCCGAGCGGGCCGAATCCGAACGCCGGCACGGTCGGCCCGAAGAGGGCGACGACCGGCGTCCCGACGGCGCTCGCGAAATGGAGCGGGGCCGAGTCGTTGGTGACCAGGGCGTCCGCCCGCGCCAACAACGCCGCCGATTCACGCAGCGACAGTCGGCCCACCGCGCTGACCGCGCGCCCCGGCACCCGGGCCACGATCGCCTCGGCCAGGGGCGCGTCGTCCGCGCCCCCGACCACGACCACCGGACCGTCGAGCGCCTCGGCCAGCGCCGCGTAGTAGGGCC
>JBFIUJ010000234.1:0-5121 GCA_041607595.1 Gemmatimonadales bacterium
CCGGCTCAGCACGTCCCGCCCCTGGGTGTCGGCCCCCAGCGGGAAGCGGCCGCCGGGGGGAGACAGATAGAGCGACTGGTCACCCACCAGCGGATCCGCCGGGGCGATCCAGGGCGCGAGCACGGCGGATGCGAGCACGACGGCGACGAGGACGAGGCCGGCCTGGAAGAACCGGTCCCGGCGGAGTCGGGCGGCCAGGACCGAGGCGGCCCGCCCCGGGGGCGGGCCGGCGTCCGGTGCGGAGGCGGGGATGGGGGACCCTGGCACGGAGTCTCCGGTCGGGGGGGCGGGGCGAGTCGGCGCACGTTGCGGGCGGCCCCGCCCTCTAGGTTATCTTCGGGCGAACCTTCCGGGCAACCAGTGTCGCACTCTTCGTCGTTCACTCTCGTCCTCAGCGGCGGCGGCCTCAAGGGCCTCGCGCACATCGGGGTCTTCCAGGCCCTCGAGGAGCGCGGCCTGGTCCCGTCCGTCGTGGTGGGCTGCAGCATGGGCTCGCTGGTCGCATCCGCCTGGGCCGCGGGCCGATCGGTCGAGTGGATGAAGACCAAGGCGCTCGGCGTGCGGCGCCGGCACGTCTTCCAGGTGGCCCACGCGGACATGGCCTTCCGCCGGATGCTCGCGCCGGCGATCTACCGCCGGGAGCCGCTGGAGACCCTGATCGACAGCCTGGTGGGCGACCAGACCTTCTACGACCTCGAGCACCGCCTGCTGGTCAACACGGTGGACATCAACTCGGGCATGCAGGTCCTGTGGGGCCTGCCCGGGCTCCAGGGGGCGCGCGTCGCCGACGCGGTCTTCGCCTCCTGCTCGCTCCCCGGCATCTTCCCGCCCCAGGAAATCGAGGGGCGCTTCTACGTGGACGGGGCCGTGGTGGACAACCTCCCGGTGCGCGCGGGGCGCTCGGCCGGCACCGGGCCGATCATGGCCGTCGAGGTGGGCTCATCCACCGTGCTTCGCTCCGACGTCGAGAAGTCGGGGTTCGCGGCGACCTACATCCGCGGGCTCGAGATCGTCATGCAGACGATGCTCGAGGGCCTCCTGCGCGGGTGGTCCGGCCCGCCCATTCTGCTGGTGCATCCGCGGGTGGAGCACGTCTCGATGTTCTCGTTCGACCACACCCGCGAGCTGATTCAGGAGGGATACCGCGCCACCATCGAGGCGATCGACCAAAACGCCGACGTGCTGGGCGGCACGGTGGGCGGGATCCACCCCCGCCGGAAGGTCCAGATCCAGGTCAACGAGGAGCGCTGCATCGGCTGCGGCGAGTGCGTGATGCGCGCGCCGCACGTCTTCCGCCTCAACGGCGAAGGAAAGGCCGAGGTGGTGGAGCCGATCCAGAGCTGGTCCCCGCTGGACGGGGGGTACATCCGCAACTGCCCCACCTACGCGATCACCGCGCGCCTGGCCCAGCCCCGCTAGCCGCCACGGCCTCCCGCGCGAGGTCCCGCAGCTCCCGCGTCACCCGATCCCAGTTGTAGAACGTCTCGACCGCACGGCGCCCAGCCGTGCCGAGCCGGCGCGCGGTCTCACGGTCCTCCAGCAGCCGCCGCACCGCCGCCAGCGGCGCCGACGCATCGTCGGCCGGCACCACGAGGCCGGTCTCGCCGTCCCGCACCGCGTCGCTGGTCCCGCCGCTCTTCCCCGCGATCACCGGTAGGCCGCAGGCGGACGCCTCGGTCAGCGCGATCCCGAACCCCTCGATCATGAGGCCCTGCACCCGGGAGAGTCCAAGGTAGATCTCCGCCCCATTGAGCAGCAGGGGCACGTCGGCATCCGGCACCGCGGTCAGGAAGTGCACCCGGTCGGCCACCCCCAGCTCCCGCGCGAGCGCCCGGAGCCCCGCCTCCCCTTCGCCGGAGCCGATGACCAGGTAGCGCACGTCGGGCTCGAGCTCGGCCAGCACCCGGATCGCGGTATCGATCCCCTTGTGCACGACGAAGCGGGCGACCGTGACCAGCCATCGGCCCTGGGGCAGCCCGTAGCGGCGCCACACCGGTCCGGCGTCGAGCCCGGGACGGAACCGCTCGGGATCGGCGCCGAGGGGGACCACCCGCACCCGGGACCGATCGGCCGGGAGGCCGAGGTGGTCCAGGAGGTCGAGACACATGTCGCGGGTGGCCTCGGAGTTGGCCACCAGGAGCGCGGCGTCGCCGAGGAGCGTGCGGACCGTCCACCGCTTCGCGCGGGAGCTCGCGGCCCGGCGACGAGTCACCAGCAGGTCATGGCCGTGGACCAGCACGCCGTACGGGGTCCCGGTGCGGGCGAGCGCCCATCGCGCCGGGTACGCCGCCGGCCGGAGGTTGCCGCACCAATTGAAGGAGACCCCTTCGCGCCGGCAGAGCGCCACCGTGCGGCGCGACCAGCGCACCAGGCCCTGGATCGTGCGGAGCCGACGGGCCGGCGTCGAGATCCGATCCACCCGGTTGGGGAGCGCGGCGTCCACCGCCTCCGAGCCCGGCATCCGCCCGGTGGACACGACGAGACCGCCCGGGGGATAGCGCCGCGCCAGCTCCGACGCCCAGCGGGCGATGCCCCCGCCCAAGGGCGGGAAATCGTACGTGAGGAAGAGGTGGACCGGCTCGGTGCTCATGTGCTCGGCCTCCCGGCCGGACCCGCGAGGAGTGCGACGTATTCGGCTTCCATACGCGAGAGCGAGAACTCGCCCTCGATCCGACGGCGGGCCGCGGCGCCCAGCGCCGCTCGGCGATCCGGATCCGCGAGCAGCAGAGCGGCGGCGTCCGCCATCGCCACCGGGTCGTCGGGTGGGACGAGGATCCCGGCGGAGCCGTCGCGGCCCAACAGCTCCGGCACCCCACCGCCCTCCGCCCCTACCACCGCACAGCCGCACGCCATCGCCTCGCCCACCACGTTCGGGAAGATGTCGCGTGCGGCGGGATGGAGCACGACATCGGCGGCGCAGAGCGCCGAGCGCATCGCCGGCGGCTCGAGCAGCCCGGTGAAGGTCGCCCGGAGCTCGAGGCGCTCGGCCAGCGCCCGGAGCTCGTCCGCCCGCTCCCCACGCCCGCAGACCACCAGGACCGGGTCCAGGCCTCGCTCCCGTAGCCGCGCGACCGCTCGGAACGCCGTCTCGTGCCCGGTGTTGGCGGCGAGCATGGCGCCGGTCAGCAGCACGCGGGCCTCGGGCGGCAGGCCGAGCCCGGCCCGGAAGGCGCGGCCGGCTACCGGGTCGGGCGACAGGCGGGCCGTGTCGTACCCGTTGGGGATCTGGTGACAGGGCCGGCGCGCGAGCCAGGGCGCCGCGGCGAGAGCGGCCTCCTGGATGAAGCGTGACTGGAAGACGGTGTCGTCCACTCGCCGATAATAGAGCCGGTCGGCCAGGTCCGACCTCGACACCCGGTTGTGGAGGTTGTACCGATACACGATCCGGAGGCCGAGCCCGACGCCGGCCCAGGCCCCCAGGCGAAGATCGCGGGGCCGGTCCACGACCATCACGCGTGCGCCCCTCTCCCGCAGCACCCGCCGCAGGGCCCACGCCTCCTGCGGGCCGGTATCCGGCAGCGAGAGCTCGCGCACCGGGAGCCCCTCCGCGCGCATCCGCGCGGTCACCTCGGCGGCCGCGGTCAGCACGAGCGCCGAGTGTCCGCCGCGCTCGAGGCCCCGCGCGATCTTGGCGAAGCTGGCTCCCGATCCACGCCAACCGGGGGCGGAGGTGAGGAGGACGACGGAGACGGGCCCTGACGACTCGGCCGATGGGAGGGGGCCGGTCACACCCGCGTGTAGTTCCGAAACTCGAAGACCCGGGCGCCGGTCAGCCGCTCGATCACTCCGGAGATCCAGAAGCGGACGAATTCCCAGCGGAACCGAGGCCGGTCCACCCGCCCCTCGGCGGCGCTCCGCCGCTCGGCCACCCAGGCCTGCGCCGGGCGGGGGTGGCTGCCGCGGAATGGCCGAAGGCCGGGCATCCAGGGCAGGAGCGGCAGCTCCGGATCGGGGTCCCGCCAGGGATACAGCGTGCGCCCGACCTCCCGCTTCTCGCGCAGTGCCTGGCTGGGCCGGGCCCACCCGTAGTGGAACATCTCGGCACCGGTGAGGCGCGCTCGGATCTTCCGGTGCTCCGGCCCCACGCGGAAGCCCTGCGCCCCCTGAAAGGGCCGGATGTCCAGCGCCGGGTCCAGTCGGACGGCGCGCACCTCGCGCCGGTACCAGCGGCGGTTCGTGGCGACCGTGTCGAGCCCGCCGTAGAAATGGAGGTACCGGACCAGCAGCCCTTCCACCCGGGGATCGGGGTCGCAGTCCTGGATCGTGGCGGCCAGCTCCTCGGCCCCGCGCTCGTGGAGCACCTCGTCGGCCTGGATGTAGATCCCCCAGGGATGGCGGCAGGCCCGCATCGCGCGGAGGGTCTCCGCGCCCAGCACGTAGTTGCGCTGGGCCAGGTCCCACTCGGTCTCGATGATCCGGATCTTCGGGTCGCCGATCGACCGCACCAGGTCCAGCGTCTCGTCCTCCGACTTCCCGACGTTGACCACGACCTCGTCGCAGACGGGGAGGATGGACCGGAGGCTGGGCTCGAGCGGGAAATCGAGCTTGATCGCGTTGCGGACGATGGTGAAGCCGGAGATCGGGGGCACGGGGGAGTCGAGAGTCGAGAGTCGAGAGCTGAGAGCCGATGTGCGCAAAGGGCAAGGTCGAGGGTGCGTCGTTTGTCGTCAAGGGCGACCGCGTGGTCGGGCTCCCACGTCCCTCGACTCTTGACTCTCGACCCGCGACGCTCGACTATCTCCCCCCCATGCACGTGGTGCTCTTCTTCTGGGATCGGCTGCCGGTTGCCGAGTATGGCGGGACGCAGCGCATCGTCGTCTATTTGGCCCGGGGCCTCGCCGAGGCCGGGCACCGGGTCAGCCTCATCGCGGGCCACGGGTCGTCGGTCCCGGAGGCGGACCTGGTGCCGGTGGATCTCCGGACAGCGCGCTCGCCGGACTTCGACGTCCGGCCCCTGATCCCGGCCGGCGCCGACATCCTCCTCTCCTTCGTCCCGGTTCGCCGGCCGCCGGACCTGCCCTGGATCCGGCGCCTGGCGGGCAACTGGTCGCCGGGGTCGGTCGGACCGCCGAACACCCTCTATCTGAGCGCAGACCATGCTCGCCGTCACGGCGGTGTCGC
>JBFIUJ010000235.1:0-5114 GCA_041607595.1 Gemmatimonadales bacterium
GCGCGCGCCGCTTCGAGGGCCTCCGCGAACCGATGCTGGGTGAGGAGGATGGCCGAGAGGCGGGCCAGGGCGATGCCGGTGTCCGGGGCCGTGGCCAGGAGCCGGCGGGCCAGGTGCTCCGCCCGCTGGAGGTCGTCCAGGTCGGCGCCGGTGGCGAATCGCATCTGGTAGCGCTGGATCAGGCGGCCGGCCACGAGGTCGTTGGCGCTGTCCGCGGCCAAGCGGTCCTCGAAGAACGCGATGCTCCGCGAGGTGACCGCGGTGTCGGCCGCCGTGCCGGTCACGGGAGCCGGCGGGACTCCCAGGGGCCAGAGCAGCACCCCCAGGAGGCCGGTGGCCACGACCATGCCGGCAAGCCGGACATGGGTTGCGTGCGTCACGGCGTGAACGGCGCGGCGAGGTACGGGAACGAGGCCAGGAAGGCCTTGTCGTTCGCGTCCACGTGGTCGTCGTTCAGGGCAGCGTTGGCCCCGAAGATCAGGCCCAACTCCGCGGTGATCACGTCGTCCTGCAGGCGCCGGCCGTTGAGGAACCCGCTCGGCTGGGTCAGGTCGATCGGCTGGATGTCCGGCAGGAGCGCGTCCGCCAGCGCCCCGGGGTTCGGGTGGCCGAAGGCGGTGAGCCCGTTCACCACGAAGCTGCGGAAGTTCGCCCGATCGTTCACCGGCTGGGCCGTGTTGTACGCGTCCCGTTGGGCCGAGGGGATGAAGACCGTGGCGACGGCTGGGAGTCCGAAGCGATCCGCCTGCGTGACCGCCACGCTAGTGAGCAGTAGGTCTGGGCCGGTCGCGCCGCTGGGACCGCCGGGGGTGTCGGTGGAGCACCCGGCGAGGAGCGCGGCCGCGAGGGCCAGCGCCGCCAGGGGTCGGGTGGTGCGAAAGACGTGGGTCATGGGGTGCATGCCTCGATGAAGAGTCGAAGGGTCAGATGCGGCGGCTGGTCGTGCCCCAGACGCCGATGGTCGTCGCGCCCTGCAGGGCCGAGATCGGCAGCTCCACCACGATCGCGAGCACGTTGGTGCCGGCGAAGGTGTCGGTGCCCGGATTGTTGAAGGAGCTCGCCTGGCCCGCGATGATCTGCCGGAAGGCCCCCAGATCGAAGAAGAACGGGTCGTCCCGCACCCCGGCGAACACCGTGAGCCCGCTGCCCGAGGCGACGATGGGAGTGGCCGAGTTGCTCACCCGCACGGACGCGTCGATCCGCCGGCTGGACGGGTTCCGCACCGCGATCGGCCCACGGAAGAACATCACCTGCCCGGGGCCGGTCCCCACGGCGGCGGCCTGGATCACCAGGTCCTCCACCGCGTCTTGGTCAGTGTCGATCTTGAACTCGTAGAGCACGTCCGGGCTGAAGAAGGTGGTGCTCGCCTCGGCCGGCGGAATGAGTCCCGCCACGGTCATCGCCAGCACGAGGTTGTTGGGGTTCGCCGGGCTTCGGAACGAGTACACGTCGGCGATGTCCTGTCCCGGGTTGTTGGTGAGCACCGTGCTGTCCCGGTGGTCGGCCGCCGTGGCCCAGCGGACGGTGCCCGCCGCCGCCGCCAGCAACACGGCGCCCACCAGCAGGCCGCGATGACGGGTCAAGGTTCCTCGCTGCATGGATCGGTCTCCTCTCAGGAGTGGGTTCGCGGCGCCCGCCCGGCCACCCGCCGGGCCGCTCTCGCCGCGCACCCCGTCTACGCCGGAGCCGTCGGAACGGATGCAGTCGGGCGCGACCCATCCGGGCCGCGGCCTCGCGCGTACGACGCAC
Organism: Gemmatimonadales bacterium; assembly: GCA_041607595.1. Taxonomy (GTDB): domain Bacteria; phylum Gemmatimonadota; class Gemmatimonadetes; order Gemmatimonadales; family GWC2-71-9; genus JBFIUJ01. The sequence goes on from JBFIUJ010000235.1 coordinate 1,750, forward strand.
GGCACTCGGGTTCCGGCGTGAGCGAGGAGATGCGCAATGGGAACGACATGGCGACGTGGCGTGCTGGCGGCGGCCGCATTGCTCGCGGGCGCGAGCCACATGGCCGCCCAGGTGCGGGGTCGGGTGGAGGGTGGCGGCGACGCCGCACCGGTCGCGGGGGCGCGGGTCCGGCTCCTCGGGGCCGAGGGCATCCTGGCGCAGGTCGAGAGCGACGCGCACGGTCGGTTCGTGCTGCCGAGCCTCGCGGGGCCGGCGCGGGTGGTTGCGGCGGCGATCGGCTTCCGCCCCGAGACGCTGGCGGTCGCGCCCGGCACCCGGACCCTCGCCCTGCGACTGGAGGCCGCGCGAGTGACCCTCGCGGCGGTGACGGTGACGGCCGCCCCGCAGCCCGGCGCGGTGACCCGGCGGAGCGTCGATCGCCTCGAGATCGACCGGCGCAGGCCCGCGTCGGTCCAGGACGTCCTCCGGCTCACCCCCGGTTTGCTGGTCGTGCAGCACGCCGGGGGCGGCAAGGCGGAGCAGCTCTTCCTCCGTGGCTTCGACGCGGACCACGGGACCGACATCGCCCTCGCGGTGGACGGCACGCCGGTGAACCTGGTCTCCCACGCGCACGGCCAGGGCTACGCCGACCTGCACTTCCTGCTGCCGGAGGTGGTCGAGCGGCTGGAGGTGCGGAAGGGGCCCTTCGATCCCTCGGACGGCGACTTCGCCACGGCCGGGGCCGTCTCGTTCGTGACCCGCGACCGGGTCCCTGCGCCGGCGGTCGAGACCCGGGGCGGCAGCTTCGGCACGGCGCGGGTCGTGGGACTGCTGCCGGTCGGACGAGACGGGTCGGACGCGGGCGGGTTCGTGGCGCTCGCGGCGCAGCGCACGGCCGGGCCGTTCGAGGCGGACCAGCGCTTCCGCCGATTCAACGGGTTCGGGAAGTGGACCGCGCCGATCGGCAAGGCGGCGCTCGTCGCCGCCGCCTCGGGGTACGACGCGCGCTGGCACGGGTCGGGGCAGATCCCCGCCCGCGCGGTCGCGGCGGGGGCCCTTTCCCGCTTCGGCGCGATCGACTCGACCGAAGGCGGTGACACCCGGCGGGTCGAGCTGAGCCTGGCGCTGCGCCCCCGCCACGCGGACGAGGCCTGGGGCGTCCGGGCCTACGCGGTCGGCTCACGGCTCCGCCTCTTCTCCAACTTCACGTTCTTCGCGCGTGACTCGCTCGAGGGCGACGGGATCGAGCAGGTGGACGATCGCCTCCTGGTGGGTATCGACGGTCGGGCCCTGGTCTCCACGCCGCTCGGCCAGGCCGACCTCGGCGCCGGCCTCCGGAGCGACCACGCCGACGTCGGGCTCTTCGACCAGACCCATCGGAGGCGCCGCGGCACACGGCTCCGGAGCGACGTGAGCCAGCAGCACGTCTTCCTCTGGTCCCGGCGGACGGTGCGACTCGGCGAGAACGCCCGGCTCGATCTCGGCGGTCGGGCCGACCTCTTCCGCTTCGCGGTGCGCGACCGCACCGGGGGTGCCGGACCCGCCGGCGAGCGCTGGCTCGGCCGGGTGAGCCCGCGCATCGCCGCGGCCGTGGAGCTGGACGAGGGGACGACCCTCCACGCCGGGGTGGGTCTGGGCTTCCACTCCAACGATGCGCGCGACGTGGTGTCGGCCGGCCCGGGGGAGCCCGTGCTGCCCCGCGCGACGTCCGCCGAGGCGGGGATCCGACGTCGCTGGGGCGGCGGGGAGGTGGCGATGGCGGTCTGGGGACTGGATCTCGCCAGCGAGCTGGTCTTCGTCGGCGACGAGGGAGTGACCGAGCCGAGCGGGCCCACGCGGCGGCTCGGGATCGACCTGGAGGGGCGCGTGCGCCTCACCCGCTGGCTCTGGGCCGACGCGGACCTGAGCCTGGCCCGCGCGCGCGTCCGGGAGGCCGCCCCCGGGGCCAACCGGGTCCCGCTCGCCCCGTGGCTCAGCGCGAGCGGCGGCTTGACTGTGCGGGACACGGGCCCGGTGGAGGCCTGGCTCCGCGCGCGGCTCGTGGGATCGCGCCCCGCGGACGAGACCAACACCCTCCGTGCCACCGGCTCGACCGTACTGGACACCGGCGCGGCCTGGCGCACCGGGCGGCTCGAGCTCCGACTGGCGGTGGAGAACCTGTTGGACGTGGAATGGAACGAGGCCCAGTTCGCCGCCACCTCGCGGCTGCGTGGGGAAGCGGCGCCCGTCACGGAGATCCACTTCACCCCGGGCGCGCGGAGGGGGGTCGCCCTCGGCGTGAGTTACGGGCTGTAGGGGGTCACCAGCGCCAGAAGCGCGCCGGGTCCAGGGCGGAGAGATCCTCCACCAGGGTGGGCTCGCCGGCGATGAGCTGGGCCATCAGGAGGCCGGTGATCCCGGCCAGGAGGATACCGTTGCGGCCGTGGCCGGTCGCATACCAGAGCCCCTCGGTCTCCGGGGCACGGCCCAGGATCGGGAGCCCGTCCGGCGTGACCGGGCGCAGACCCGACCAGGTGCGGTTCACGTCGAGCCGGGCGAGGGCCGGGCAGAGGGAGGTCACGGTCGAGAAGATCTGCGCCAGTCCCGCCGACGAGACCTCGGTCGCGAATCCGACGTACTCCATCGTCGAGCCGACGATCGCCTCCCCGTCTCGCGAGAGGAGGTAGCCGTTGGGACGGTAGATGATCGTGGGATCGATGTCCTCGGGCCACGGCAGGGCCGCCATCTGCCCCCGCACCGGCTCGACCGTGAGCGGCCGGGGCAGGCCCCCGAGCCGGCCGGACCAGGCGCCGGCCGCCACCACCACATGCTCGGCGGCATACCGCTCCGCGCCGATGACGCCCACTACCCGCGCCCCGCGGCGCTCGATCGCGGTGACCCGATCCCGCACCATCGTGACGCCGGACCGCTCGGCCTCCGCTAGGTAGGCGGCCACGAGCCGCTGAGGGTCGATGGCGCCCTCGCCCGGCGCCCAGAGCGCCCCGTGTGTCTCCCCCATCCAGGGCCACTGGGTCCTCACCTCGTCCGCGTCCAGCCAATCGCAGAGGTGGCCCTGCTGCCGCTGCCAGGCCACCATCGCCTTGAGGTCGCTCTCCTCGTCCTCGGTCAGCGCCACCCGTGCGATGCCTTCGAGCCAGAGCCCGACGGAGATGCCCGTGGCCTCCTCCAGCTCGGGCGCCACGGCGCGGTACCGATCCCGCCCCGCGACCCCCAGCTCGAAGAGCGGATCCTCGGGCCGGGCTTCCATCTGGGGGGCCAGCATGCCCGCGGCCGCGCGCCAGGCGGCGCCGTCTTCCTCGCCGGGATCCAGCACCAGGACCTTCCGGTCGGCCCGCACCAGCTCCCGGGCGCACGCGGAGCCGACGGCCCCTCCTCCGATGACGATA
>JBFIUJ010000236.1:0-5085 GCA_041607595.1 Gemmatimonadales bacterium
CGGCCGCGCGGCCGAGGGGGCGGGCGGGGGCGGGGGTGGGGGCTCAGTGGACCGGCGGCTCCCCGTGGTCGCAGCCATCACCGGGGCGGTGTTGCTGGCCGGGGTGTTGGTGGCCGTGGTGTGGAAGTCCTCGCCGGCGCCGGCCGCGCCCGCGGCGGTGGCCGAGGCGATGCCCGACTTGAGCCAGATGTCGCCGCGGGAGCGGTTCTCGCGCCTCTTCGACCGCGTGATGCGGGCGGCGACGTCGGGTGACGAGGCCACCGTGACCACGTTCACCCCGATGGCGCTGCTGGCCTACGCCCAGCTCGACAGCATCGACACGGACGCCCGGTACGACGTGGCCCTCCTCCACATCCACACCGGGGGCCTGGAGCAGGCCCGGGCCCTGGCGGACACCATCCTCCGTGAAACCCCGAGCCACCTCTTCGGGTACATGATCCAAGGGACGCTGGGCCGCTGGCAGCAGGACGCCGCCGCCGAGCGGGCCGCCGCCCGGGGATTCCTCAAGCACTACGAGGCGGAGATGGCGGCCCAGCGGCCCGAGTACGGGGAGCACGGGCCCGCGGTCGCGGAGTTTCTCCGCCAGGCGCGGGCGGCGGAGGCGAAATAAGGCCCGCCTCGCCCCGGCTTCATCGTTTCTTCATCGGGGAGCGTCTATCTCTCTGGGGTCTTGCCCCCTGCGAAGCGCTCCCTGATGTTTCGCCGGGCACGAGGAGCGGGACGTTCAGGCCATCGAACAGCGGAGATATTCCATGAAGGCGGGACACAAGTTCATGCTGGGGGCCACGGTGATCGTCGCCAGCGTCGGGTTCCTGATGTACGAGGGCGTCCGGGAGACCGGGATCTACTTCCTGACCCCCACCGAGCTGGCGTCCAAGGCCGCGGCCGATCCCACGTTCCACGAGGTGGGCATCAAGGTCGGCGCTCGGGTGGTCCCCGGGTCGGTCCAGCGGGACGTGGCGGGGCAGACGATCGACTTCCGCATCACCGACGGCGCCCACACCTACCCGGTGACCTATCGCGGGTTGGTGCCGGACACCTTCACCGACGCGGAAGAGATCGAGGTGATCGTCGAGGGCCGCCTGGGGCAGGACGGCGTGCTGCGGGCCACCGACGTGCTGGCCAAGTGCGGCTCGCGCTACGAAGCCGTGCCCGAGGCCTGAGCCGATGACCCTGCTCGGTACGTTCGCCCTCTGGGGCGCCTGGCTGGTCGGGCTCTGGGGGGCCGTGGTCGGGCTCTCCGGGCGGTGGCAGGCGCGTCCGGAGCTGGCCCGCTCGACGGTGCGGTCGGTCCACGCGGTGCTCCTGCTCCTCCTGGTGGCGGCGGTGGCGCTGTGGAAGGGCCTCGTCACCCACGACTTCAACATCGAGTACGTCGCCGCGTACACCTCGCGGGATCTCCCCGACTACTACGTCTTCTCCGCTTTCTGGGCGGGACAGAAGGGGTCGCTCCTCTTCTGGGCCGTGGTGCTGTCCATCTTCTCGAGCCTGGCCCAGGCCCTGACCCCTCGGCGGTACGCGTCGCTGATGCCGTACGTGGCCGGGGTCACGTCCGCGGTCATCGTCTTCTTCGTGACCGTGATGGTGCTGGGCGGCGCCAACCCGTTCGAGCGCCTCCCCTTCACGCCGGAGGACGGCCGAGGCCTCAACCCGCAGCTGCAGAACGTCGGCATGGTGATCCACCCGCCGATGCTGTACCTGGGGTACATCGGCATCACGATCCCCTTCGCGTTCGCCATCGCGGCCCTCCTCTCGCGGCGGCTGGACACGGGCTGGCTCCACGCGATCCGGAAGTGGACCCTGGTCTCCTGGCTCTTCCTCGCCATCGGCATCACCCTGGGCATGTGGTGGGCCTATGTGGAGCTGGGCTGGGGGGGCTACTGGGCCTGGGACCCGGTGGAGAACGCGAGCCTTCTGCCCTGGCTCACGATGACCGCGTTCCTCCACTCGGTCATGATCCAGGAGAAGCGGGGGATGCTCAAGCGCTGGAACCTGTCCCTGATCGTGGGCACGTTCCTGCTCAGCATCTTCGGCACGTTCATCACCCGCTCCGGAGTGATCGCGAGCGTCCACAGCTTCACCCAATCGAACGTCGGCTACTTCTTCCTGGCCTTCCTGCTGGTGGCGGGCGTCTACTCCTTCACCCTGCTCTACACCCGCTGGCCGTCGCTCGAGCCGGACGCGCAGCTCGAGAGCATGGCGAGCCGAGAGGCGGCGTTCCTGTTCAACAACCTGATCCTGGTGGGCATCGCGTTCTCGGTCCTCTGGGGGACGGTCTTCCCGATCCTGTCCGAGGCCGTGCGGGGCACCAAGATCACGGTGGGGCCGCCCTTCTTCAATCGGGTGAACATCCCGCTCGGCCTGGCGCTGCTCGCGCTCACCGGCATCGGGCCGCTCATCGCTTGGCGGAAGGCGTCGGTCGCGAACCTGCGCCGGCAGTTCACCGGCCCGCTCGTCACCGGGGCGCTGGTGGGCCTGGCGGTCGTCGCGCTGGGCATCCGGGACACCTACGTGCTCATGGCGTTGGTCCTGTCCGGGTTCGTGGCCGGCACCGTGGTGCAGGAGTTCTACCGCGGGGCCCGGGCCCGAAACCGGATGCACGGCGAGCCCCACGCGCTCGCAGCGCTCCGCCTCATCGGCCGCAACCGGCGCCGGTACGGGGGCTACGTGGTCCACGTGGGCATCCTGTTCTACTTCGTGGCCTTCACCGGGATGGCCTTCAAGGTGGACCAGGAGGCGACCCTCAAGCCCGGGGAGTCCACCGAGGTGGTGAGCCCCTACGGCCACACCTACCGGCTCACCCACATGGGCGTCTCGCAGTACGACGAGCTCAACCGGACGGTCTCGGCCGCCACCGTGCAGGTCGCGCGGAACGGGAAGGCCCTGGGACTGATGAGCTCGGAGAAGCGGCAGCACTTCACGATGCGCGGCGGGCAGCGGAGCAAGTCCTTCGAGCCCTCCACCGAAGTGGGGATCCGGAGCGACCTGCGGGAGGACCTCTATATCGTGTACGCCGGCTCGGTGGACGGCACCGAGGAGGCGGTGTACCGGTTCACCATCAACCCCCTCGTCTGGTGGGTCTGGTTCGGCGGAGTGGTCCTCGTCATCGGCGGCATCCTGACGATGTGGCCCGGTGGCGGTCCGCTCCCCGCGCCGGCGCGGCCGAGGGACGCAGGCCGGTCGGCCGAGGCCGAGCCGGAGCTGGTGGGCTCGTGAACCGCCGCGCGTTCCTGCGCGGCTCGGCCGCGCTGGCCCCGCTCCTCGTCGTCCGGGCCGGTAGCGCGCAGCAGCCGCTCCCTGGCGAGGGCGAGACCGGCCGGCTGCGCGACCCCTCGGCCGTGCAGCGCCGCGATCCCACCTCCGAGCTGGACAACGACGCCTACATCCAGGCGCTGGAGAAGCGGCTCAAGTGCAACTGCGGCTGCAACCTGGACGTCTACACCTGCCGCACCACCGACTTCACCTGCCAGACTTCGCCGGCCCTCCACCGGCAGGTGATGGCGCTCCACGAGGCGGGCAAGACCGCCGACGAGATCGTCGCCGACTTCGTGGGCCGGTACGGCGAAGAGGCGCTGATGGCCCCGAAGCCCGAGGGCTTCAATCTGGCGGGCTACCTGGTGCCCGGCGTGCTGATCGTCCTGGTGGGCGGCCTGCTGGCCTGGCGGCTCACCCGGGTCTCGGCCCCGCGCCCCGCGCCCGCTCCGGAGCCGGAGGCGCCCGGCACGGCGGACGCGCTCACCGCCGAGGAACGAGCCCTCCTCGACGACGCGCTGGCTCGGGTCGAAGACTGAGAGGACTGGGATGATCGCAGAGGTTCTCGCCGCAATGATGGTCGGCCTCACCGCGCTCTGGCTCGTGCTGGAGCCGGTGTGGCGTCCGATGCCGGCGCCCGCGGCGGCCGATGGTGAGCCGGAGGCCTTCGAGGAGACCGCCGAGGGCGAGGCCCTCGCCGCGTTGAAGGAGATCGAGTTCGACCGGCAGACCGGCAAGCTCACCGAGGAGGACTACCGGACCCTCCGGCGGGAGTACGAGGCGCGGGCCGTCGCCCTGTTGCGCACCGCATCGTCGGCGCCCGCAGCACCCGACGTCGAGGCCATGATCGCGGGGCGGGTCCGGGCGCTCCGGGAAGGCGCCGCCGCCTGTCCGACCTGCGGGCCTCGGCCGGAGCCGGACGCGGTGTTCTGCTCCTCCTGCGGGAAGCGGGTGGACGGCGTCACCAGCTGCCAAGGCTGCGGCGCGAGCCTCCCGCCCGACGGCCGCTTCTGCGCCCGCTGCGGCGCGGCGATCGCGGCCTAGCGCCGCCGGCCGTCAGTTCGCGCGGGCGCGCACCTGGTAGCGCCCGCCCCGCTTGCCCTCCACCGTCACGAAGTAAGTTCCCGGAGTCAGCGACATGCCGATCCGCGAGCAGTAGTCGAGCGCCGCGGGATCGGCATCGTCGTTGGTGGCCACCGTCGCTCCGCCGCCGTCCGTCAGGCGGAGGATGGTGTCCTCCTCCAACGCAAACCCGCACGCCCCGTCCACCGCGACCGTCTCGATGACATAGGATCCCGCCGCCGGGACAAGAAGGCGGTAGACGTCGGCATCGCCGCCGCCGCTGCCGCCGGCCTGGTACCCGCCCATCGCCAGCGCGTTGGCCGAGGGCGTGGAGCCGTTCGGCTCCTGCTCCGCCGGGTATCCGACCGCGAAGGTGGCCGGGTAGGAGCCCGCGCCGATCACCTCGACCGTGCCGGGCGCGGCGGAGCCGCCCAGGGCGCCCCAGCGGCGGCCGGGCACGCCGACCTGGCCGTCGCCGTCCTCGTCCTCCCCCGCGTAGACCCGATACGACCCCTCCGGCAGGGCGGAGAACGCATAGGACCCGTCGGCGGCCGCGGCCGCGCTCCGCACCTGCGCCCCGGCCGCGTCGTAGAGCCTCACGTGGCGCTGGCGCGCCGGTGCCATGCTCTGGGTCAGGCTGTTCCGCGCGTTGAGGATGCCGGCGCCGTACTGCTGGTCCGGGCCCGGCGCACCGGCGTCCACCGCCCAGGTGAGCAGCCGGCTCCGGAGATCGGACGCGGTGAGCCCCGGCTCCCGCGCCAGCAGCAGCGC
>JBFIUJ010000237.1:0-5083 GCA_041607595.1 Gemmatimonadales bacterium
AGGCGTAGGCCACGAGGCTCGTCCGCAGGCCGGCACCGGACGGGCGGGGGTTGCGCTCGACCGAGTCCAGGATGCCCTGGAGGTGGGCCACTTCCACCTCTCCGCCGGGCAGCTCGCCCAGGAACCGCTTGGTGCTCTGCAGCTGCCAGCCGAAGCCGTCGTCCTCGTCGGGCCGGTCGGCCCGCTCGAAGAGCCGGTCCAGCAGCCGCGCCAGCAGGTAGGCGCCCAGCGCCACCTGCGACGTCTCTTCTCGCCCGCTGTCTCGCTCGGTCCGCGCGCGGACCAGGAAGGGGGCGTGTCCCAGCAAGTCGGAGCTCGCTGGCGTCGGCGTAAAGAGGCGCTGAGGGTGCAGCATGGACCGCGATCTCCGGCGACGGTGACACTCGATACGGGACTCGGGCTAGTATGCCGCCGCGCCCCAGTGGGAGCAAGGTGCTCCCGGTCGCGTGTGGCGATCGGCCCACGATCCGCCTAGTCACCGCTCACTTAGCGAATCCCGTGCCGGGCACTCCTCTCCGGTCCCCGGGACATTAAGCCAAGCGACGGCAAGGAGTTGCGCCGGCCTCGCGGCTCCGGGGGCCCCCCGCCCGCGCGGGCCTTTGTTGCGTGCTGCGAGGGTCGGATGCGTCGGCCCTCCAACGGGGGCCCTATCGTGGGCCCATGACGCGCACCGGCCTCTCCCTCGTCGAGACGATCATGGTCGTCGCGATCGTCGGCCTCATCGCCCTGATCGCGACCCCACGGCTGGCGGATCCCCTCGATCGCCTCGCGGTGGAGCGGGCGGCGGCGGATCTGGTCGGCGCCCATGCCCGGGCCCGCTTCGCCGCCGTGGCCCGAGGGCGCACCGCCATCCTCCGGGTCCGGGCCGACACCCTCGAGGTGGCGCTGGTGGGCCAGGGGGACACCACTCGGCTTTGGTCCGGCCCCGGCCCGGCGATCGACGGCGTCGCCCTGGAGGGGCCGTCGCGGCCCATCGTGTTCTCGCCGGTCGGGCTGTCCACGGGGTTGTCCAACGCGCGCTGGACGCTGCGCCGCGGAGACCGGTCGATGTCCGTCGTGACCTCCCGCCTGGGACGGGTCAGGGTCGAGCGCTGACGCCTCAGTGGTGCGATCGGGCCTGCTCGAACACCAGGTCGAGCGAGACCGTCACCGTGGGCTCGACCCGAAGCAGCCCGAGGAACCGGGAGAAGCGAGTGACGCCGTGCTCGCGCAGGTCGACCGGAAAGCTGGCCTGGACCCGGAGCGAATCGGGCCCCGCGGAGGCCTCCACCGGCACGGCGACGGCGCGCCTGACGCCGTGCAGCCGGAGGGTGCCGTGCACCGTCATCGCCCCGCCCGACCCCTCGAGTCGATCCAGATCGAAGCGCATCGTGGGGTGGCGATCCACCGCGAGGGTGCGGCGGACGTCGGCGTCGCGCAGCCGGTTCCCGGTGACGAAGCTGCGGGCCAGCACCTCGACCCAGGCGCCGACCGGTCGCCCCGCGGAATCGGTCTCGGTGATCTTCCCGGTCACCGCCTCGGTGGTTCCGGAGAATCCGCCGAACCGCGTCCGCGCGTCGATCCGGACGGTGCCGTGGTGGATCCACCCCATGACGACCGGGCGCGGGGCCTGCGGCGCCAGCGCGACGGCGAGCCCCAGCAACGCGACGACGATCGGGGGCGTCACGAGGGGGAGGCGCCGCCGGCCAGCCCGAAGCGGCGGACCTTGTGCAGCAGGGTCGAGCGGGAGATGCCGAGCAGCAGCGCTGCCTGCCGCTTGTTTCCGCCGGTGTACTGCAGCGCGGCGGCGACCTGGCGTCGCTCCACCGCCTCCAACGACTCCGGGCGGAGGGGCGCCTCCGGCGCCAGGGCCAGCCGCAGCCGGTCGCGGTCGAGCCCCGGGAGCCGGAGATCCAGCAGGACCGCGTCGAAGCCCGGCTCCGCCAGCGCCGCCGCCGCGGCCGCGCCGTCCGGCGCCGGGTGCGGGTCGCAGCCCGCCTTGCGCAGGGCGTCGGCCAGCGTGGCCCGGCGGCCGGGATCGGAGTCGGCGAGCAGGATGTGGCCTCTCATGGTTGTCTCAAGCTACTCCGCGCTCCCGGCGTGGGCCACCGCCCGCGTGGTGCGGCCGTCGCGCGGCGATTACCTTTGCGCCGTCTCGCACCCGGAGGCCCGCTCGAAAATGCCCCTTGGCACCCTCCCGCCCTTGATCTCCCCTCGAGCCGACCGCGCGCGATGAGCGGCCCCGTGGACCTGACCGCCCTGGCGGTCGGGCAGCGGCTCCAGGACCCGCTGCTGGTGCACGAGGTCGAGCAGCGCACCTCGGACGGCGGGCCCTTCACCGTGCTCACCCTGGGGAACAGCACCGGACGCATCGCCACCGCGCCGTTCTGGCTCGAGGACCAGCCGAAGGTCGCGGGGGTGGAGCGCGGCCACGTCGTGCAGGTGATCGGCGAGGTCGGCCTGTACCGCGAGCGCCAGCAGCTCCGGGTGTCCTCCATCCGGGTGCTGCCCGCGGGGTCGGTGGCGTGGCGGGACCTGGTGCCGTCGGTCGGCGACGTGGCGCCGTTCTGGGAGGTGCTGGACCGGTGGCGGGCCGAGATCCGCGGCCCGCGCCTGGCCGCGACCCTGGGGCTCTTCTACGAGGATGCCGAGTTCCGCCGGCGCTACGAGGAGTGCCCCGCCAGCACCTCGGGGCACCATGCCCAGCTGGGGGGCCTCCTCAAGCACACCGCGGAGATGGCGGCGATCGGCCGGGCCATCGCCAAGGCGTCCCGGGCGGACATCGATCTGGTGCTGGCCGGGGTGCTGCTGCACGACATGGGGAAGCTCGAGGCCTACCGGTGGGACGGGGTCTTCCAGATGACCCCCCGCGGCGCGCTCTACGGGCACGTGGTGCTCGGCAGCCTGCTGCTGGACCGCGTCGTGGGACGGGCGGACCCCTGCCCCTGCACCCCCGAGGAGCTCGACCTGCTCCATCACCTGGTGCTGTCCCACCACGGCCGCCCCGAGTTTGGCGCACCGGTCTCGCCCATGACGCTGGAGGCCGAGATCCTCCACTTCGCCGACAACGCCAGCGCCAAGGCCGCCAGCATGTCGGACGCCCTCGCCGACCTCGGCAACTTCAGCGGTGACGATCTGGTGAGCGCGCGCACCCTATGGCAGCTGGACCGGCGACGGGTCTACCGCGGGCGGAGCGACTGGGGACGGGGGGAGGGAGCATAAAAAAAGGGACGACCGCCTGGCTCTTCACCAGACGGCCGTCCCGCACACGACTAACCGAGGTCGGAGCCCGAAGGCCGCCGTTCTTCTCTCATCCGCCGCCGCTTGGCTGATACGCCGCTCGGGAGGGCTGCGATGAGGCCTCGATGTCCATCCCCAGGCCGGATGGCCGTCCCACCTGGTTCGTCGATGCGAGCGCTGCGATTCCGATCGGGTCGCGGACCGACCTTTCGCACTGCGCTCCGAGGCGCCAGATCGGAGCGGGTGAAGCGCGCGACTGGCTTCACCTACCCGGACCGGGGAAGCTCCCGGGATCACGAGCCGCCTGAGCCCTTGGTTGCGTCGGCGGCCTCCCCCGATATCCCATCCGGGCACGTCGGTCGGCACGTCTTCGAGACACGGGGCCTCGACTCGCTCACCGCCAACGGTATAGACAAGATAGCACCCCGCCCAAAGCGCGCAAGTGCCTGTCTTTATTCGGTTTAGGACACTTCGAAGTGGACGGATGTGGACGGGTAAGCGCTGCCTGCGGCCCGACCTACCCCGGCTCTCCACACCGTGTGGAGATGTGTATCAACACGGGCACGCCCGAACCTCCCGACGAGTCGGGCTCGCGGGCGGCCGATGGAGTGCCGATTGGGTGGTGAAACGGGCTAGCGGCGGGGGGCGTTCCGGATGCCGACGGGGGTCACCTCGATCTCGAACGTCGCGAAGAAGGCCTGGGCGGCCTCCTGATAGGTGCGCAGCTTCGTCACCAGCTCGGCCACGATCGCATTCCCGTTTCCGCGAAGCTCCTCGGCCCGCTCCTGGGTGCTCCGGGCCGTGAAATCCGCCTCGCAGCGGGCCAGGTGAGCCTCGAGCCGGCCCAGGGCGGCCATCATCTCCGCCTGCTGCTTGCGCCGTTTCTCGGAGTCCCACTGCCCCGCCGCCACAGTGTCCCGCGCCGGGCCGAGGGCCGCGGTGGAGCGAGCGCAGGACTGCGCCAGGTCGCGCCCCCGGGCGCGGAGCCACGCCGTCGAGCTCTGGCGGAGGTCCCGCTGGAGCCGGCCCCCGGCCGCCTCGATGGTGCTGAGCGAGTCGCCCAGGCTCACCAGGACGTCCCGGACGTTGGCCCGAGCCGCGTCGAGCGGCTGACGGCGCTGGATCACGGTCTGGGCGCCGGCGGCCGGCGCCAGCGCGAGGGCGAGCGCGAGGCCCGACAGCAGCAGCCTCATGGCTCGAGCCCCACTTCGATGTAGCGGAAGACGGACTCGTCGTCCACCGAGGCGAACAGACAGCCCGCGTTGCTCGCCGCGAACCAGCCGCCCACCAGGGGCCGGGGCATGTCCAGCTCGCGGAGCACCGGGCCGAACCAGCGCCGGAGATGGCGCAGCTCCGGGGCTCGCCGGCCGAGGAGGGCCAGCAACGCCCCTGCGCCGGAGGTGGCCCGGAGGAAGTGCGCCAGCCCGTGGGCCCGCTGGCTGAACTCGACGGCCCGCACGCCCGGCTCCTCGAAGAGCACGGCCCCTTCGAACACCTCCATGGGCGGGGCGTCGAGCCGGGGACCGAGGTAGACGTACTGCCGGCCCTCGGCCGTGCGCCGCTCGATCACCGCGGCCGCCGTCTCGCTGGTGAGTCGGGCGGCGTGCAGGAGGTCGTCGTCCTTCATCAACCCGACCGCCCCCGTCCACTCCAGGGCCGCGAGCGCGATGTCCACCGGGCACCCCACGGTGTCGTCGAAGGCGAGCAGACGGGGAGCCTCCCCCGCGCGCAGCAAGAAATGGGACAACGCCTCTGCGCGGTCCTGAAACGTCCGGATTACGAGGGTCTGGGGCTCGGTCATGGCCGAAAGGTAGCCGGGCCGGCAGTGCAAGGCCACGCGGCCCGGACCCGCGCCCCGCCCCCC
>JBFIUJ010000238.1:0-5060 GCA_041607595.1 Gemmatimonadales bacterium
GCGTCCCGGTGCTCGCCGGCCCGACGGCCGTGTGCAAGACCGCGGTGGCGCTCGCCCTCGCCGAGCGCTGGGACATGGAGGTCGTCTCGGCCGACTCCCGCCAGGTGTACCGCCGGCTCGACATCGGCACCGCCAAGCCGACCAAGAAGGAGCGGGCCCGGGTGCCGCACCACGGCCTCGATCAGGTCGAGCCGGGCCAGCGCTACAGCGCCGGGCGCTTCGCGGCGGACGCTCCGCGCTGGATCGCCGAGATCCAGGCCCGCGGCCGGCAGCCGGTGCTGGTGGGCGGCACCGGCCTCTACCTCCGGGCGCTGGCGGACGGGCTCTTCGCCGAGCCGCCGATGGACCCCGAGCGCCGGCAGGCCCTGCGCGGCTGGGTCACGGACCTCTCCCCGCGCTCGCTGGTCGCCTGGGCCACCCGGCTCGACCCGGAGTTCCGCGGCGGCGGCCGCCAGCGCGCCGCCCGCGCGATCGAGATCGCGCTCCTCACCGGGCGGTCCCTCGGCCACTGGCAGCGCGCCGCGCGCCGGCAGGGCAGCATCACTCCCTGGTACGTCGTCCTCACCGCGCCCCGGCCGGTGCTGCACCAGCGGATCGCCCGGCGGGCGGCGGAGATGGTGCAGCGCGGGCTGGTGGAGGAGGTGGCCTCGGTGCTGGCCGAGGGGCACGCGCCGGGCGCGCCGGGGCTCGACGCCATCGGGATTCGCGAGGCGGTCGAGTATCTTCACGGGCAGCGGGAGCGGGACACCGTGGCCGAGGCGATCGCGACCAGCACGCGGCAGTACGCCAAGCGGCAGGTCACCTGGTTCCGCCACCAGCTGCAGGGCCCTGTCCTGATGCTGGACGCGACCCGCCCCCCGCACGTGCTCGCGGAGGAGATCGCGGCGTCCTGGGCCGCCGGATCGGGCCCCGACCCCACCCCCTCACTCCCACTAGGCCCATGAAGATCGGCGTCACCTGCTACCCGACCTACGGCGGCTCCGGCGCCGTCGCGACCGAGCTGGGCCTCGAGCTGGCCCGGCGCGGCCACGAGATCCACTTCATCACGTACGCCTCGCCGTTCCGCCTCCGCGGCTACGCCGAGCGGGTCTTCTTCCACGAGGTGGAGACCCGGATGAGCCGCTACCCGCTCTTCGACCACTACCCCTACACCCTGGCGCTCGCCTCCAAGCAGCACGAGGTGGCCCTGCGCGAGCGGCTCGACGTGCTGCACGTCCACTACGCCATCCCCCACGCCACCACGGCGTGGCTGGCCCGCGAGATGCTGGCGCGCGACCACCAGGTCAAGGTGATCACCACGCTGCACGGCACCGACATCACGCTGGTGGGCCAGGAGTCGAGCTTCTACGCGATCACCAAGTTCTCGATCGAGCGGTCCGACAAGGTCACCGCGGTCTCGACCTACCTGAAAGACGAGACCTACCGGGCCTTCGGGTGCGAGGCCTGCGACGTCCGGGTGATCCCGAACTTCATCAACGTGGAGGAGTACTACCCCGCCGGCGACGAGGACCGCGAGTGCGTCGCCCCGCCGGACCACAAGGTCATCGTCCACACGTCGAACTTCCGCGAGGTGAAGCGGGTGCGGGACGTGGTGCGGGTCTTCGCCCGCATCCGCCACGCGATGCAGGCCACGCTGTTGATGATCGGCGACGGCCCCGAGCGCGCGGACGCCGAGGACGAGGCGCGCCTCCACGAGGTCGCGGGAGACGTCCGCTTCCTCGGCCGGCTCGACCACGTGGCGGACCTGCTGCGCTGCGCCGATCTGTTCCTGCTCCCCTCCCAGGCGGAGTCGTTCGGCCTCGCGGCCCTCGAGGCGATGGCCTGCGGGGTCCCGGTCCTGGGCTCCCGGGCGGGTGGCCTGCCGGAGGTGGTCACCGACGGCGTGAACGGCATCCTGGAGCCGCCCGCCTCGGTCGAGGCGATGGGCCGCCGGGCGGTGGACATGCTGCGGGACGAGACCCGCCACCGGGCGGCGAGCGAGGCGGCGGTGGCCCGGGCGCGGGAGTTCTCGGCCGACCGGATCGTCCCCATGTACGAGGTGCTCTACGGCGAAGTGATCGGATGAGCCTCGCCTGGTGGGAAGGGCTCCTGCTCGGCACGGTGCAGGGGGTCTCGGAGTTCCTGCCGATCTCGAGCTCGGGCCACCTCGTGCTGGTCGAGGCGATGCTGGGCTACCAGTCGCCCGGCGTCTTCTTCGAGGTGGGGCTGCACGTCGCCACGCTGCTCTCGGTCGTCATCGTCTACCGCGGGCGCATCGGGCGGGTGCTCGCCGGGATGGCGCGCGCGGAGCGGGAGAGCTGGGCCTTCGCCGGCCTGATCGTCCTCGCCACGCTCCCGGCCGCCGTCGTGGGCCTCACCCTGCGGGACGCGGTGGAGCGCGCGTTCGACTCGCTCGCGGTGGTCGGGGTGGACTTCCTGGTCACCGCCGCGATCCTCTGGAGCAGCCGCTGGGTGCCGCCGGCCCGCACCGGCATGGGGCCGCTCACCGCGTTTCTGGTGGGCTGCGCCCAGGCGGTGGCGATCCTCCCCGGCGTCTCCCGATCCGGCGCCACGATCGTCGCCGCGCTGTGGCGCGGGGTCGAGCCCCGGGCGGCGGCGGAGTTCTCCTTCCTGATGGCCGTCGTGGTGATCGCGGGGACCGGCGTGCTCGAAGTGCGCCACATGCCGGGCGGGGTCCACCTCGGCGACCCGGGGTTCCTCTGGGCGTTCGCCGCGGCACTCGTCTCCGGCGTGCTGGCGATCCGGCTCCTGGTGCGCCTGCTCCGGCACGGCCGGTTCCACAGCTTCGCGCCCTACGTCGCGGCGCTCGGCGTCCTCACCCTGGCGTGGGCGGGATGGGCCGGGTGACCAGCGCGTCGCTCCACACCCTGGAGTCGGTCGGCTCGACCCAGGACGAGTGCCACCGGCTCGCCGCGGAGGGCGCACCGGACGGGACCGCGGTCTGGGCCCGGCGGCAGTCGGCGGGGCGGGGGTCCCGCGGACGTCCCTGGCGCTCGCCTGAGGGCGGACTCTGGCTCAGCGTGCTGCGCCGCAGTCCGGCCCCGGGGCTCGACTGCCTGAGCCTCCGGGTCGGTCTGGCGGTCGCCGCAGTGCTGGAGACGGTGGGGCGCGTCCCGCCGATCGCCCTGAAGTGGCCCAACGACCTCGTCCTCCGGGACCGGAAGGTCGGCGGCATCCTCTGCGAGGCGCGCTGGCAGGGCGATCGACTGGGCTGGGTGGCCGTGGGCCTGGGCCTCAACGTGGCCAACCCGGCGCCGGCGGACCTCGAGCCCCCCGCCACCGCGCTGGTGGAGCACGACCCCTCGCTCACGCTGGAGCGGGTGCTCCCGCCCGTCCTCGCCGCGCTGCGGTCGCTCCCGATCGAGCGGGACCGCCTGTCCCCCGAGGAGCTCGAGGCCTTCGCCCGGCGCGACTGGCTCCGGGGTCGGCGGCTGCTGGAGCCCGCGCCCGGCATCGCCGCCGGCGTCGGACCCGACGGCGCGCTCCTGATCGACGGGGAGGCGGGCGGGCGAGCCAGCCACGCGGTGGGCACGGTCCGCCTGGCGGCCAGATCCCCGCGGCGGCCCACTTGAGCCGCCTTCTTCTCCCACTCACGGCGCCGCCGTAGATTCGCTGCCTATGCTGCTCGTCCTGGACATCGGAAACACGGAGATCACCGCCGGCCTCTTCCGCGGGGAGTCCCTCGAGGGCCACTGGCGGTTCACCACCCACCCGGACCGCACGGCCTACGAATGGGCCACCGCGGTGGGCGCGTTCCTGCTGCATGCCGGCCACTCGCCCAACGAGGTGCGCGCCGCGTGTCTCGCCTCGGTCTCCCCCAGCGTGACCCGGAGCCTGACCGAGGGGATTCGGCTCACGACCGGCTGCGAGGCCACCGCGGTGGACGCCTCCTCGACCCTGCCGATCGTGCTGGACGTGGACGATCCGATGAGCGTGGGCGCCGACCGGATCGTGAACACGCTCGCCGCGGTGGCGCTCTATCGCACCGACACCGTGGTGGTGGACTTCGGCACCGCCACGACCTTCGACTGCATCACCGCGGACGGCCGGTTCATCGGCGGGGCGATCATGCCGGGGCTCCGCACGTCGGCCGACCAGCTGACCCGGCGGACGGCCAAGCTGCCGGCCACCGAGCTGCGGGTGCCGGCGCGGGTGATCGGCCGCCGGACCGAGGAGTGCATCCAGGCCGGTGTGCTGTACGGCGCGGCCGACGCGGTGGACGGCATGATCCGCCGCATCCGCGAGGAGTGGCGGAACGGCACGCCCCCCACGGTCGTCGCCACGGGCGGGCTCGCCGAGGTGGTGGCGCCGCTCTGCCGTGAGATCTCCCGTCTCGACCCGCACCTCACGCTGCAGGGACTCCGTCTCGCGGCCCAGCACCTCGGCCTGCAGTGGTAGCGCACCTTGGCCGATACGTGGGCCGCAGTTAAGTTCCGCCTCGTCGATATGCTCCCGGAGACAACATGAGTACCGCGGTGCACGCGCAGGAAGGCCACGACCGGTCCGATCTGCCCCTGGTCGTGCGGAGCTCGGTCAAGCTGGGGCTGGTACAGTCCCTGGTGGTCCTGGCCGCGTCCCTGTCGTACCGCTTCCTGGGCGGCACGGCGGAGTCGGCCGCGGTCGGGCTCCTGGTGCTCGGGGGGCTCGCCGCCACCGCGATCCTGCCCGGACTCTGGACCCGCGCGCGCCACGCCGAGGGCATCGCCGGCGCCGCCGGGATCGGGCTCGGCGCGACGATCGTGTACCTGGTCGTGGACGTGGCGTTGCTCCAGCCGATCGGAACCTACAGCAATCGCTGGCTCGCGATCGGCGGCGGCAGCAACTGGTGGTACCACCCGGTGTGGTGGATGGCCGGGACGTTCATCGCCTGGATGGGCGCCACCGCGCTGGCCAACCAGGCCGCCAAGCGGGGGAATCCGTCGCCGGGTGTGCTGCTCGTCTCCGCGCTCACCGCCGCCGGCCTCTTCGGCGTGCTCGCGGTGCTGGTCGGTGTCCCCGGCGCGGGGTGGTCCCTCGGGACCTTCGGCGTCGCCTTCCTCCCCGGCCTCGCCCTGGCGGCC
>JBFIUJ010000239.1:0-5056 GCA_041607595.1 Gemmatimonadales bacterium
ATGCCGTCCGGCTCCTGCCAGGTGGCCCCGACGGGACAGACCTTCACGCACGGCGGATCGGCACACTGGAAGCACTGGGTCCCCAGGTAGAAGTGCCCCTCCGCGGGCACCTCGTGCTGGAAGGTGGCGTCGGCGTGGTCGAGGTCGATCACGCCGTCCTGCATCTCGAAGATCCGGATGTACTGCGTATCGGCGTTGCGATCGAGGTTGTTCTCGTTGATGCAGGCCTCGACGCAGCTGCGGAACCCCTTGCACTTCGAGATGTTGAAGGCGTAGCCGAACTCCACCCCCGGCAGCGCGCCGGTGGACTGGATCGTCACGTCCAGCCCCCGCCTCAGCTCGGCCACGCGCTCCAGCCGAGCGATCGTCTCGGCCCGCTCCGCCTCCGTCATGAATCGGTAGTTGCCCTTGATGTACTCCTGCCATGCGAGGACGCGTAGCTCGCGCTCTTCGTCCGTGGCGGCGCTGAGCGGATGGCACGCGCTCAGCGCCTGCGTCCCGGCCACGATGCCCCCGGCCAGGATCGTGAGCGCCCGCCGCCGATCGACCGGCTTCTGCATCACCGTGCCGGGGGCGTCCGGCGTCCGGTCCATGGTCATTCGTGACCTCCGCGGGTATCGAGTCGCGGCGCCCGGAAGGGAATCCGAGGCTCGAGGGAGGGGGCGTGCGGGTCGTGGCAATCGGCACAGTTCATGACCACCCGGCGCCCCAGCCAGCCGTCGAGCCGCTTGCCGTGCCCGCCGCCGGCCCACGCCGACACCTGCGGCGCATGGCACTGGGCGCACAGCCGGTAGGCGTGGTCCAGCGAGGGCCGCTCGCCGCTCTGGACGACCAGGCGCTCGACATCGTCGGCGGCATGGCAGGTGGAGCAGCGGGCGCCGGTCGCCTCCGGGTGGACCGGCCGGATGTTCTGGTGCGCGTCCGCCACCCGGCGCTCCGCCATGACCACCCGCATGCCCAGGTGGCACGAGGTGCAGGGGTACTGGCTCAGGTCGGGCGTCCGGGTCCGGAGCGCGATGGGCATGGTGATCGCCCCGAACCGCCGGGCCTGACCGCCGGCCTGCTCCGCGGTGCGCCGGGCGACCTCGAACGGCGCTCGCCCCGCGGGCGGCTGGATCTCCGCCGGTGCGGCCTGGACGGTCGCCAGCGCGCCCGGCTCCACGATCGCCCCCGCTGCCGCGACGGGCGGAGGCGGGCTGGGGGGACCGTCGTGCGTCACCGGCGCCTGGTCGGCGCAGCCTGCGGCCAGCCCCGCGGCCGCGAGCAGCGCGACCGCCCGTCGCATCCGAGCGCGGGTCATGGTCTTTCTCCGGCCGGCGGCTCGGCGCTCGGGCTCGGACGCGAGAACGTTCCCGACTCGGCGTCCTGGGTGACGTGGCACTGGCGGCAGTTGGCTCGCTCCGGGTGGTCCGTCCGGAGCTCGGCCACGGCGCCCGGACCCGCGTGGCACGTGACGCAGTTCCCCCGTAGCTCGAGGTCGTGCGGAATCGGCGGGGGCGGATCGCCGGGCACGCTCCGGGAGAGCCGAGGCCAGGCGGACGACGGCCAGGCCCGGGCGGCGGCCATTTGCAGGGCGTCGGGATCGTGGCACTGCCGGCAGATCGTGCTGGGGTCGTGGCTGGGGAGGACGACGCCGGTGACCTCGTCGTCGCCCAGGTGGCACTGGAGACAGGCCTCCAGCTCCGGGTGCGGCGTCACCGGCACGTAGGCCCCAAACCGCGGGGAATACCCGCCCCGTTGGTGGCAGTTGTTGCAGGTGTTGGTCCGGAACTCTTCCGACGTGAGGCCGTGCGGGATCCGCGGCGGGGCGCCCGGATACGCCCGGCGAATCCGGTAGGTGTGCAGGGTGCGTGGGTTGGCGTTCCGACGCGGTGTGGCCGGGTCGCCGATCGCCAGCATGGCGACCGGGGTCCGGAAGACCTCCGCCTCGCTGGCGATGGGGGCGAGGGCGGGCACCGGCGTCCCGCTCCCGAGGGTGCCCGCATCGACCCGCTTCGACTCCCGCTTCACCGCGACGACCGCCGCCGTGGCGGCCGTCACCGCGGCGACTGCCAGGACGATGCCCAGGGCCAGCCCGGCGGGCAGCGCGCCTCGACGATCGGGGATCATCCCGCGCCCCGCGTCCCGACCCGCTCGAGGCGGACCGCGCAGGTGCGGCCGGGCTGTCCCGAGAGCGGGCAGAACGCCTCGCCGAGCAGCCGGTGGATCGGGACCGCCTCGTCGAAGGACGGGACGAAGACCAGACCGCGCGGAGGCTGGGACCGATAGTCGATCCGGGCTTCGGCCTCGATCGCGCCGCGCCGGCTCACCAGCCGCACCGGCTCCCGGTCGCGGATGCCCTGCGCCGCGGCATCCTCGCGGTGGATCTCGACGTATCCGTTCGGGAGTCCGCGGTGTAGCGTGGGAATCCGCCGAGTCATGGCGCCGCCGCCCCAGTGCTCCAGGACGGAGCCGGTCACGAGCCACAGCGGGTAGGCGTCGTCGGGGGATTCGGCCGGTGGCCGATGGGGGCGCAGCCAGATCCAGGCTCGGTGGTCGGGGTGCCCGTAGAAGTCGAAGGCCCCGCGCGCCGGATCCGCCGCCGGGTCACGCGCGGTGCTGTACCGATACCGGGTCTCCCGCTCCTCCACGAGAGGCCACCGGACACCGGCCCGGCCGCGCAGCGCGGCGAGCGGGGGCAGTGCGCTCGCGGGGTCCGCGTGGAACCTCCGGTACTCCTCCCAGATCTGCTCGACGTGGCGGGACGGGTCCCACGGGAACAGGTCGCCGAAGCCGAGGCGGCGTGCGACCTCGATCATGTGCCACGCGTCGCTCGCGGCCTCTCCCGCCGGCGGGACCATCCGGCCGAAGTGCTGGAGCCGCCGTTCCATGTTGGCATAGATGCCCTCCCGCTCCAGCCACATCGCGGCCGGCAGGACGACGTCGGCCACCGCCGTCGTCGGCGTGGGGTAGGCCTCGGACACGACGATGAAGCGATCCGGCCGTCGCGCCGCCCGGCGAAACCGGTCGAGGTGGGGCAGGCTCAGCATGGGGTTGGTGCCCTGGATCCACAGGAAGCGGACGTCGCCCCGATCGAGGGCCCGGAACATCGCGAGGACCGGCCGTCCCGGCTTCGGGTCGATCCTCTCCTCCGGCACGCCCCAGATCTCCGCGGCTCGGCGCCGGTCGTCGGGACTCCGCACCAGCCCCCGGGGCAGGGTGTGGGCCAGGCTGCCGGCATCGTGCACGGCACACCCCCCGTTGGGCTGCCCGGTGACGCAGAGCGGTCCGTCGCCCGGAGAGCCGACCTTCCCGACCAGCAGGTGGAGGTTGTAGAGCGCGTTGTTCACCCAGGTGCCCCGGGCATCGGCGTTGAGGCTTGGCCCCCAGACCGACATGACCCGGCGTGACCGATCCGCGTAGAGGGAGGCCAGCCGGCGGATCGTGGCCGCGGGAACGTCGGACAGCCGCTCGGCCCGATCCGGGGAGTAGGCGGCGAGGAGGTCCACGTAGTCGTCCCAGGCGACGTCGACGGGGTCCTCGAGGACCAGGTCGTCGCCGAATGGGAAGTCCGTCCGGCCGCTCTTGAAGGCGACGTGCCGATCGACGAACTCGCGATGGGTCCACCGGCGCGCCACGATCTCGTGCGCGATGGCGTTCGCGATCGCCAGGGCGGTATGCGGCGTGAAGATGATCGACTGGCTCGCCCCGTAGCTCGTGCGGGTCGTGCGCGTGGCCAGGTCGATGATCTGGACGGCGGGGTTGCGCCTCCGCCGCTCCAGCATCCGCGAGAACAGCACCGGGTCGGTCTCGGCCAGGTTCGCGTCCCACAGCACGAACAGGTCGGCGTGGTCGATGTCCTCGTATCCGCCGATCGCCCCGTCGAGGCCGAAGCTGCTCTCGAGGCCGGCCATCGCGCTGCCCGCATGGAGGCGGCTGCTCGAGTCGACGTTGTTGGTGCCGAGGGCTCCCTTGAACAGCTTCGACGCGACGTACGCGTCCGGAATGGTCCACTGGGCCGAGCCGTAGAGGGCCACGCTGTCCTTGCCGTGCGCCCGGACGGCTTCCCCGAGCCGCCGGGCAACCAGGTCCAGCGCCTCGCCCAGGGGGATCGGGACGAGGGCACCGTTTCGCCGGACCAGCGCGCGCGCGATCCGCCCCGGGCCGTCGAGCGCCCGGACGGAGTGGTAGCCCTTCACGCAGGCGAACCCCCGCCCGACCGGCGCTTCGGGGTCCCCCTTCACGGCCAACGCCCGCCCGTCCTCGATGCCGATGAGGAGACCGCACCCGACGCCGCAGAGCCGGCAGGGCGCCTTCGTCCAGACCGGTGCGGTCCGCCGCAACGGCTCCACGGCCCCTCCGGGGGTGACGGCCGAGACGGCGGTGACCGCCGATGCCATCCCGACACGCTGAAGAAAGGTCCTGCGATCGACTCGTTGCATGGCGCTCGGCAATAGCGAGTGAGCGAAGCGCCGGCACGTGGCATCGTGCCGCGCCACTGGCGGACAGCACTCCGGGTACCCACGACCACGATGTGGCGGGCCGGGATGGGCGTCGCTCCGATGCACAGCGGGGACGACACCCCGGGCCCGGCGGTATGGCGGACGAGGTGGCAATGGAGCGGCCACCCCTACGCGATGGGCAACACTCTCCCAGAGCCGCTGAAAGGAGGTGGAATGAGACGTGAAGGGATCTTCAAGCGAGGAGGGAAGCTAAGGCGGAGCAGCGCGATCGAGGCTCGGATCCGCGGTCGCCGAGGGTGATTCGCTGGGGGCACGCTCCCCGGAGCGCCTACCGCTCCGGAGGTGGCAAGGGGGGAGCCGGCCCTTGCTTGGTGAGCAGGCGCTCGGTGAAGTCGAGCCGCTCTTCGAGCTCGGCGAGGCGGCGCTTCAGCGCCTCGCGATCGTCCAGCTCCTCGCGCAGCTCGGCCAGGAAGACGGCGTGCTGGCGAGACAGGCGGTGCTGGCGCCGGAGCAGGACGATCCCAGCGCCGATGGCTCCGGTGATCAGGCCGTTCAGGAGCGCCCAGACGAGCATCGCAGACATGGGAGTCGGAGTGAAGGGGAGGCCGGGAGGG
>JBFIUJ010000240.1:0-5016 GCA_041607595.1 Gemmatimonadales bacterium
GGGTTCAGCGTGCCCCCTCTCCACGTAGTGGAGAGGGGGACAGGGGGTGAGGTCGGTCGCCCTGGGGGGCCCTCGCGATGACGGCGGCTTGGATTCGAGCGTCGCTTTAGCGACATCAGCCGAGCCGCGGCTTTAGCCGCGAGGGCGGGGCGGGGCCTCTTCGCTTTTCCCTCTTCCCTCTTCGCTGCTACTCGAACCCTGCCGCCCGGAGCACCGCCGCGAACCTCGGCGCCTCGCGCAGCGGGTCGAACCGCGGGTCCATCCGCGCGAACATCAGCGAGTGCGAGCGGTCCTCCACGGCCCGCTCCAGCAGCGTCAGGGCCTCGTCGGTGCGGCCCAGGCCGAGGTGCACGCTCGCGAGCTCGTACGGGGCCACGTAGCGGCGCGCCGCCGCGCGGTCCAGCTCGTCGAGCAGCGCGCGCGCGCGGTCGGTGTCTCCCGCCAGCGCGTGGGCCCGCGCCAGCTCCGCCACCACCGCGGGGCTCTCGCCGCTCGCGCGCACCGCGGCGGTGAAGGAGTCGATGGCATCCTCCCACCGCTCCAGCTGCAGGAGGGCCAGGCCCAGCCAGACCCGGCCCGGGACGAAGGTCGGATCCAGCTCCAGCGTCTTCCGCAGCTGGGCCACCGCGTCCTCGTAGCGCCGGGCGAAGTAGAAGTGCCAGCCCAGCCCGGAGTTCACGATGAGCGAGAGCGGATCCAGCTCGTGGGCCCGGCGCCAGCGCCGCTCGGCCTCCTCCAGCCGCCCCACCTGGTCGAGGTAGTTGGCGTAGAACTGGTGGGCGACCGGGTAGCGCGGGTTCAGCTCGATCGCCCGGAGGAAGGAGCGCTCCGCCGCCTCGCGGTCCCAGTCGTGATAGAACTGCACGTAGCCCAGCGACGTGTGTGCCTCGGCCAGCTCCCCGTCCAGCTCCAGCGCCCGGCGGGCCGCGGCCTTCGCCTGGCCGAACGCGTCGCGCGGGGGCAGGAGGTCGTAAAAGCCGAGGATGTTGAAGGAATCGGCCAGGCCCACGTGGGCGAGCGCGTAGTCCGGATCCAGCGCCACGGCCTCCCGGAAGAACTGGATTCCCCTGGTCACGCCGTCTTCGCTGCGCTTGTTCCAGCAGTAGCGGCCCTTCAGGTAGAGCTCGTAGGCCCGGACGTCCTCGGTGCTGGGCACCACGAGCGCTTGGCGCGCCGGCCCCAGCAGCTTCACCTGCAGCACGTCCACGATGGCCTGGGCGATCCGCTCCTGGACGGCGAACACGTCCTCCAGCCGGCTGTCGTAACGCTCGGACCAGAGGTGGTCGTCGTCCTCCACGCGGATCAGCTGGGCCGTGACCCGGATCCTGTCTCCCGCCTTCCGGACGCTCCCCTCCAGCACCGTGCCCACGCCCAGGTGCGCCCCCACCTCCCCGATGCCGAGGCCCTTGCCCTTGAGCGCGAACGCCGAGGTATGGGAGGCGACCCGGAGCCCGTCGAGCCGGCTCAGCGCCGAGATGATCTCCTCGGTCATCCCGTCGCTGAAGTACTCGTTGTCCGGATCGGGGCTCATGTTGAGGAAAGGCAGCACGGCGATGGAGGGGCGGGCCTCGGCGCCGGTCGACGGGCGGGCGGTGGGCCGCGCTTCCAGGGCCTCGGCGAATTGGGCCACCGGGTTGAACCGGTCCGCCGGGGTCTTGGCCAGCGCTCGGGCGAGCGTGCCGGCCAGGCTGCGCGGGACCGCCGGCCGGAAGTTCGTGATCGAGGGTGGCTCGGCCATGACGTGTTGGCGGATCACGCTCTCCGGCGTGGGGCCGGTGAACGGGGGCTGGCCCGCCAGCATCTCGAAGAGGGTGCAGGCCAGGCTGTAGAGATCGGACCGGCCGTCCACTTCGGGATCGGCGGTCGCCTGCTCTGGGCTCATGTAGGTCGGCGTCCCCACCGCGAGTCCGGTGGCGGTGATGGACTCGCCCCCCGCGGCCGAGATTGCCCGGGCGATCCCGAAGTCGGCCACCACCGCGTGGCCCGCCGCGAGCAGGATGTTCTCCGGCTTGATGTCCCGGTGGACCACGCCCCGGCCGTGGGCGTAGCTCAGCGCGTCCGCCACCTCGCGCGCGAGCCGCACCGCGTCGTCCAGTGGGAGCTGCTTCTCCCGATCCAGCCGGGTGCGGAGCGACTCCCCCTCGACGTAGGGCATCACGTAGTACAGCAGGCCGTCGGCCTCGCCGGAGTCGTAGAGCGGCAGGATGTGCGGGTGGTGGAGTCCGGCCGAGATCTCGATCTCGCGGAGGAAGCGGTCCCCCCCGATCGCGGCGGCGAGGTCGGGCGAGAGGACCTTGATGGCCACCCGGCGGTGGTGCTTCAGGTCCTCCGCCAGATACACGGTCGCCATCCCGCCGACGCCGAGCTCCCGCTCGACGGTGTAGCGGTCGCCCAGGGCGCTGGAAAGACGGGCGAGCGGGTCGGCCATGGCGGGTAAGATGGACCGGGAACGCCCGAGAGGCGAATCGGACGGATGCACGAAGGCGTCGCCAGGCCGCCGGCCCCGAGCTACCCGCCGAGCCTCGTCACCGCCGCCCTCGCCTGCTCCAGCATCGGCCGGGCCTCGGGGTCCGCCTCCGCCCAGAGGAAGAGGAAGCGCTCG
This sequence comes from Gemmatimonadales bacterium, assembly GCA_041607595.1. GTDB lineage: Bacteria > Gemmatimonadota > Gemmatimonadetes > Gemmatimonadales > GWC2-71-9 > JBFIUJ01. The sequence continues at coordinate 2,603 of JBFIUJ010000240.1, forward strand.
TAGTGCTGCCTGGCCTCGGCCCTGCGCCCCTGCCGCTCGGCCAGGCGGCCGGCCCGAAGGTGGGCCGGTGCGGAGTAGATCCGATCGAAGAGGTTGAAGTCCTCGAACGTCCGGTAGAGTCGGGCGGCGTCGGCCGAGCGGCCCAACGAGTCGAGGAGCACCGCCCTGCGATACCGATCGGCGGCGTGCGTGCGGAAGGACGAGAACATCGCGGCCTCGTAGTTGCCGATCCGCTCGACCGCTTCCAACAGGTCCGCCGCCCCCGCCAGGTCGCCCCGCGCCTCCGCCACCGCCGCCCGGAGTCCCGCCGCCAGGCCCTGGTAGACGCGTAGGGCGCTCGAGGGACCGGGCAGCCGCTCGAGCTCCCCGGCGAGGGAGGCCGCGGCGGCGTGGTCGCCCAGCCGGGCGTGGGCCAGGCCGAGGAGGTACCGGCGCAGGCCTGGATGCAGGCCGTCGTGCACCGCGAAGTGACCCGTGGGGAACGGGCTCGGGCCGACTCGGGTCGCGTCCCACGAGCGCAGCTCGTTCCGAAGGGACACGAGGGCTTCCCGGGGAACAGGCAGGATGGCATGCAGCGTGAAGAGTGCCCGGTACTCGAGCCCGAGCGATGGATCGAGCGCCTCCGCCGCGGAGAGCTCCTGGCGTGCCAGCCGCCATCGGCCGCGCAGGGCCTCGAGGTGGGCCAGCTGGACGTGCCCGAGGGCGCGGCCCGCCGCCGTGCGTGACGGCACCGTCATCGTCTCGATGAACGTGCGCAGGGAGGCGAAGCGGTCCGTCCAGGTGACGGCGCTCACCGTCGCCAGAGGCACGACGGTCTCGGGGGCCCGGAGCAGCTCGGCGCGCACCCGGGCGATCGCCGCGGAATCCTCGCGGATCAGGGCGTGCAACACCTGGACCTCGATCAGCCGGTCGCCCTCGGGGTTCAGCCGCGCGAGGTGCCGGGTGATCGAATCCGCCGCCGCCACATCTCCGACGACGACCGCGACGCGGAGCTTGTGCAACAGGGACACGGCATGGTCCGGCTCGATCGAGAGCACGCGGTCGAAGGCCTCGTGCGAGAGCTGAACGGGGTTTCCGCGGAGCGGCCCGTAGTGGAACTGGAGCTCGCCCAGCTGGAACCAGGCCTCGATGTCCTGCGGCCAGATGCTCAGGATCGCGCGGAACTTCTCCTCGGCCTCGCGATCGTCGCCCCGGCGGGCGGCCAGCAGGGCCTCCAGCAGGCGACGATCGTGGTCGGAGAGGCGATCGGCCAGCCGCACCGCCTGGCCGGCGGCGGGCTCCGCCAGGTCGGGCCGGAGTGCCCATTCGGCCGCGATGCTGAGGCGGTAGAAGGCCAAGGCGAACTGCGAGTCGGCCGCGACGGCCTCCTGGAACGCCGCCAGCGCCCGGCTGAAGCGCCCGGCGCGGAACTCCCGCTCCCCATCGAGGTAGAGCTTGAGGGCCGGAAGCGACGTCGTCGTGACCGCGGCGATCGCGGTCACCCGCGAGCCGGCGCCGGCCGGGCTGGAGGCCAGCAGCCGCGCCGACACCTGGTCCACCAGGCGGAGGAGGTCGCCGGGTGGGCCGTCCACGCTCCCTCGGCCCACCGGCTCGAGGCCCCGGCGCCGGTCGTAGAGCGCGGCGTCGATCCGTACCCGGTCGCCCGCCTGCACGATGTCGCCCAGGACGAAGAGTCCGGCGCCGAGCCCCTCCGCGATGCGGGCCGCGTGCTCCGGCGGGACCCGCTCTTCCACCGCCTCCCGGTGGAGCCGGGCCATCACCGCCCGCGGATCCACGCTGCGCAGCTCCCCGGCGCCGTCCATCCCGGTGGCGAGGAGGTTGACCATGCCCTCGCGCAGGTAGGCCAGGTCGGTGCCCCCGCGCACCGTGAAGGGGAAGACGGCCACGGCCTCGGGGGAGACGGCGTCGGCGGTCGCCGCCCCGCGGAGCGCGAGGCCGAGCCCGACCACCACCACCGCGATCGCCCCTGCCATCGCCCAGAGCCGCACCCGGCGCCAAGGGCGGGATCCGGGGCGCGTGGCGGGGCCCCCTCCGTCCGACGTGGCGAGGGCCTCGAGCCGGCCCACGATCTCCTCCGCGCTGGCCCAGCGCTCCGCCGGGTCCTTGGCCAGGCACCGCATGACGATCGCCTCCAGCGCATCGCCGACCTCGGGCCGGACCCGGCGGAGCGGGAGTGGCTCCTCGGTGAGGTGGGCGGCGATCACCTGGCGGGGCGTCGCCTGGACGAAGGGCGGCGCGCCGGCCAGCAGCTCGTACGCCATGACGCCGAAGGCGTAGAGGTCGGCCCGGTGGTCCACCCCCGGATCCGCCGTCGCCTGCTCGGGCGCCATGTAGGCCGGGGTGCCGATCGCGACCCCCACCGTGGTCAGCGCCGCGCTGCCTCCGCCCGCCGCCTCGGTCACCGCCCGGGCGAC
>JBFIUJ010000241.1:0-4978 GCA_041607595.1 Gemmatimonadales bacterium
CGGGGGCCGGCGCACGCTTCTCCCTCACGGAACACCGGATGACCGTCCCCGCATCCTCCCAACCCACACCCGAGCCCGGGTACGAGATCCACGAGGTGGCCCAGCTGACCGGGCTCACCCCGACTCGGCTCCGCGCGTGGGAGCGGCGCTACGCGGTGGTGCGGCCGGAGCGGCAGCCCAACGGCTACCGCCTCTATACCGCCCAGCAGGTGGCGCTCCTCCGCGCGTTCGCCGCCCTGGTGCAGCGGGGCGAGCGGATCGGCGACCTGGTGACCCGCCCCCAGGAGGACGTGATCGCGTCGGCCGAGGCGGTCTACACCGAGGCGGGCGGGGGCGCCCTGGGAGGGCTCCTGGCCGCGATCAGGGCGCTGGACCGGGACGGGCTCGAGGCCCAGGTGGCGCAGCAGCTCTCCCTGCTCGGGCTCCGGCGCTTCGCCGAGGACGTGGTGCTCCATCTGGCCGAAGCGGTGGGCGACCTCTGGGCGCTAGGGAAGCTCCCCATCGCCGCGGAGCACATGGCGAGCGAGGTCCTGGTCCACGCGCTGAAGGGCGGACTCCGCGCCGGCCGGACCGGCGGCCCGCTCGTGGTCGCCGCCTGCCTGCCGGGCGAGCGGCACGAGTGGGGCCTGCTGAGCGCGCTCGCGATCGCCCAGGACGAGGGGTGGGTGGTGCACTACCTGGGGCCGGACCTCCCGCTGGATCAAGTGGTCGAGGCCTGCTGGACCCTCAGGCCGGCGCTGGTGCTCTTGAGCGCGAGCTCCCCGGTCCGGGTCGAGGAGGCCCTCGCGGACCTGCGGTCCCTCCCCGGCCGGCTCCCGCCGCGGGTTCCGGTCGGAATCGGCGGATCCGGTGTCGAGCCCTTCGAGGGACCGCTGCGGGAGGCGGGCTTCCGCATCGGCGTGGAGGCCCTGACCGCCTGATCCCGCCGCCGCGAGAACCGATTCGGCCCGACCTGCGTTGAGGGGGAGGTCCCGGCACGGCATCCCGCATCGGAGTCACCATGGCCTCGCTCGCTCGCTGCACGCTCCTGCTCGCGGCACTCCTTCTTCCCGCCCGCCTCGGGGCCCAGGAGCGGTTCGACCATTCCCTGTTCGACCGCCTGCTCCGGCTCCAGGTCGTGAACGGGATGGTGGACTACGACGCGTTCCGGGTCTCCGCCGACTTCGAGCGCTATCTGGAGCGCCTGGCCGCGTTCGACCCGTCGAGGCTCCCCACCGCCGAGCGGCTCGCCTTCTGGATCAACGCGTACAACGCCTACACCATCAAGCTGATCAACAAGCACGACGAGCGCCGCTCGATCCGCAACATCAACAAGTCGCTGGGGCTGTTCAAAGGATCGGGCCCCTGGAACGAGAAGCTCGCGGTGGTGGGGGGCACGGCCTACGGCCTCGACCACATCGAGCAGAAGATCATCCGGCCGGAGTTCGAGGAGCCGAGGATCCACTTCGCCCTGGTGTGCGCGGCGATGGGCTGCCCCCCGCTCCGGAGCGAGGCCTACACCGGGGAGCGGCTGGAGCAGCAGCTGGAGGAGCAGGGGCGAATCTTCCTGCTCGAGTCGCCCGACAAGAACCGGGTGGACGTGGCGAAGGGGGTCGTTGCGGTGAGCCAGGTCTTCAAGTTCCGGGACTACGAAAAGGACTTCGGCGGGAGCAAGGAGGCGGTGGCGCGCTACGTGGCCCGCTGGTTCCCGCCGGGGCCGGCGCGGGACCTGCTGGAGAGCGGCCGCTGGAAGAAGTTCGAGTACACCGACTACGACTGGACGCTCAACAGCCAGGAGATCGCTCGGGAGCGGGCCCGGTAACCGGGCGGGGGCTCGCGCGGATCTGGGAATGAAGCCTGTGTCCCAAGACTACTCCGCCGCCGCCGTGCCTGGCCGCCCCGTGCTGGTGTGGGCCCGAAAGGAAGGTGTGCTCAGGTACTTGCTCCCGCTGTCGCACATCACGGTGACGACGGTGGCATCCGGGCCGAGTCGCTCGGCGAGCCTCAACGCGGCGACCACGTTGGCTCCGGTCGAGGTGCCGGCGAAGAGGCCCTCGTCCCGGGCGAGGCGGATCGCCATGCGCACGGCCTCGTCGGTCGAGACGGCCTCGACCCGATCGGCCACGTCGTCCCGCCAGAGCGGCACGACGAACCCCGCCCCGACCCCGTCGATCTTGTGGGCCCCGGCCGGCCCGCCCGAGAGGACCGCCGACTCGGCGGGCTCGACGGCGACGATCTGGACCCGCGCGTTCCGCCTGCGCAGCCCCTCCCCCACGCCCCGCACCGACGCCGCGGTGCCGACGCTCTGCACGAAGCCGTCCACTCGGCCCTCGGTCTGGGCCCAAATCTCCTCGGCCATCCGGCGGTAGGCCCCGAGCTGGTCGACGTTGTTCAGCTGATCGGTCCAGAACGCGCCGGGCTCCTTCGCCAGGATCGCCGCGGCCTCGACCATGTCCCGGGTCAGGCTCGCCGTCATGCGTCCGTCGTCGCTCGGCACGACCTGGAGTCGGGCGCCGAGGATCTCCATGTGATCCAGCTTCTCCCGGGCGAACGCGTCCGAGGTCACGACGTGCAGCGGGTATCCCTTCACCGCGCAGACGAGCGACAGGGACACGCCGGTGCTGCCGGCCGTGTACTCGACGACGGACCCCCCGGCCCGGAGACGGCCGTCCGACTCCGCCGCCTCGATCATGGCCAGCGCCATGCGGTCCTTCATGCTGCCGGTCGGATTCTCGCTCTCCAGCTTGAGCAGGAGCCGCGCGCCTCCGGGCGCTCCGATCCTCCGCAGGGCCACCAGGGAGGTGTCGCCGATGGCCTGCAGGACGTCCGGAGAGAGGCGGCGCATGGTGCGTGGTCTCGGTTCGGGGAGAAGCGCTCGAGGCGGGTGGACCGCGAGGAGCGGCAGGGGCTCCACTCCTCGCGCGAAGGCTCTCTTACTTCTTGAGCACCCGGTAGAGCAGGTAGGCCCCGGCGCCGATCACCAGGATCGCCGGGATCCAGCCGATGATCTTGATGACCAGGCCCGCGGCCAGGATGGCTCCTGCCCCCTGGAGCAGGCCCACCAGCTGGCCCTTGGTGCGCGCGTTTTCCAGGTCGGTCTTCGAGTACACCTGCAGGTCGGTCTTGGTCATCGGTTGCTCGCCTCCTGCCCCTCGGGCCTCGGATAGCGGTACACGCAGTGGGGACCGAAGTCGAGGAGCTCGATGGTGGACTCGTATCGGGCGCCCAGACGCTCGGCCACGTGCTTCGACGCCTCGTTGCTCGGGTCGATGTAGCTCACCAGCGTCTCCGCGCCCAGCTCCGCGAAGGCCCAGTCGCGCGCCCGTCCGGCGGCCTCGGTCGCATAGCCCTTCCCCTGCATCGCCGGGACGAGCCAGTAGCCCAGCTCCAGCTCCGGCCAGCCGTCCGAGTGCCAGAGCCCGGCGCAGCCCACGAACCGGCCGGTCCCGCGCTCCTCCACCGCCCAGTACCCGAACCCCCGCAGCGCCCAGTGCCCGATCAGGGAGGCCATGCGACGCCACGCCGCCTCGCGGCTGCTCCGCCCGCCGACGAATCGGGCCGTCTCCTCGTCGGCGTAGTACGCGGCGTACCCCTCGAAGTCCTCGTTCTTCCAGGGCCGCAGGAGGAGCCGCGCGGTCTGCACGCTGCTCGCGGCGGCTCCTCCCTCACGGCGATCGTCCGCCGTCATCGGGGCGCGCGCGGCTGCAGGGTGAGCCGCAGCCCGAACGCGACGAGCGCCAGGCCGAACACGACTTCGATCGCGCCCCGGAAGCGCCCGTAGACGGCCCGCACCGCGTTGCGGGAGAACGCGGCCGCCACCCCGGCGCGCCAGAGGATCGAGGAGCCCACGATCCCAGCCCACATCGCTCCGGCCACCCAGGCCGGCAGCGCGGGATCGTACGCGGTCGCGAAGATGCTCGCGAAGAAGACCACGGTCTTGGGGTTGGACAGGTCGGTGAGGAGGCCCGCCCGGAAGCACGTCGCCAGCCCGGGCTCCCCCCCCTCGGCCGGCGACCGCGCAGCCGAGGGCCGGCGACTCCGCAGGACCATCCGGAGCCCGATCCAGGCGATGTAGAGCCCGCCGAGCACCTTCACCACCCCGAAGAGCCAGCCGGCCTGGACCACGACGGCGGCGAGACCGAGGAGCCCGGCCGCCGCGTAGAGCGCGTCGCCGGCGGCGACGCCGAGGCCGGTCACGAAGCCGGCGCGGAAGCCGGACGCCATGCTCCGCTCGACCACCACGACGAAGTTGGGACCCGGGCTCGCCACGCCGAGCATGAAGAGCCCCACCACGAGCAGGACGGACGCGACCTCGGCGCTGATGGGCATCGGGCATTCCTCCTTCTCTCCGGCGAAGGCCTCGCACCTCGCGGGCGGAGCGCTCGAGGGGGGCGTCGCGCAGGGTGTCGAAGGGCCCTTAGTCCGGCAAGGGCCTCCTCACCTGGTGAACACCCGGTAGAGCAAATAGGCTCCCGCGCCGACGACGAGGGCCGCCGGGATCCAGCCGATGAACGTCAGGAGCAGGCCCGCGGCCAGGACGCCCCCGGCCCCCTGGAGCAGGCCCACGAGCTGGCCCTTGGTGCGGGCGTTCTCGAGGTCGGTCTTGGAGTAGAGCTGGAGATCGGTCTTGGTCATGGCCCACCGGACGGCGACGCGGCCTGCCCGCTCAGGTGATCCAACGTCGCGGCGAAGAGGTCGAACAGCTGCTTCAGCCGCGGGATGTCCCGGATCACGCCCGGCACCTCGAAGGCGAGCTCGCCGTCGGCGTCGTCCAGGGTGAAGCGTACCTCGGGCTGCGCGGCGATCAGCTCCCGGATCGTCGCATCGGCCAGCAGGGCGCGCAGCTTCGCCTCGCTGTTCCCCTTGATGATGAAGTCCCGGTCGAACTCCGGATGCCCGATCTCGATGTCCTGCATCCCCAGCACCTTCCCGGCGTCGCTGAAGAAGCCTCTGCGATACACGGTGAGCCGGAGCCGCTCGGGGTTGGCGCATTCCGTCC
>JBFIUJ010000242.1:0-4966 GCA_041607595.1 Gemmatimonadales bacterium
CGCGGACCTCGAAGAGCAGGTGATGGAATGACATGAGGTGCCGGGGCTCGGGAGACGGGGAATCGTGAGGACAATCCTTAAAGATAGCCGGGACGCCCCCTCGCGGGGCGCCCCGGCCGCGGCATGCTCAGCAGCCCCGGGTCGCGTCTCCCGGCCGCCGGATCCACACGTAGGTGCGGTTCGGGGTCCAGCCGCTGGGTGTGGCGTCGAAGCTCTCGGTGCGCAGGGTGTCCGCATGCACCCGCGTGCTCAAGTGCCGCACCCGCCGAGCCGAGCCGTCCGGCGCCACGAAGGCCTGCACCATCTCCGTCGCGGCGGTGTCCGCCGCCGGTGCTTCGTCCCCGATCCCCACCATGCCGCCGGCCCCCGATTGGTAGAACTGCACCGTGTGGCGGAGCGGATCCCAGGAGGCGAAGAAGTGCCAGTAGGTCCCGACCTTCCTCCCGCCGGTCTCGCCCCAGAGGCAGCCGCTGAGGGAGGTGCGCCCCAGGTTGTAGGTGTACCTCATCCCGTAGGCCTCGGCCTCGCCGTTCTCGGCCGTACGGTAGGCGGCGTTGGATGTGAGCCAGACTCCGCCGGCCCGGGCCAGGAAGCTGAAGTGCGCCCGCCACGCGGTGTCGGCGACCGCGGCCGGTCCGGTGGGGTGTGCCGGTGGGGCCGCCGGGCCGCCCGCCGTTCCGAAGAAGAAGAGGAAGGCGGGGACCGCGAGCCGCCCGATCAGGGTGGGGGTCATGGGTGCCTCCGAGGCTGATGAGCGATGGGGTCAGGGGGATCCCGGACCCCCAAGGAGACGATTCTGAGTCTGCCGCCGCCACGGAACCCCTTTCATTAGATTACCCGCCCATGACGCACCAGATCCGCCCCGAGACCCAGGTCCAGCCATGACCACCCCGTCGCCCATCTCCTGGACGGCGGAGCACGCCGTGCGGGTGCTCGATCAGACCCTGCTGCCGGACCAGGAGCGGCACCTGGTGTTGGACTCGGTGGAGGCCGTGGCCGAGGCGATCGAGACGCTCCGGGTCCGGGGGGCGCCGCTGATCGGGATCGCGGCGGCGATGGGCGTGGTCCAGGCGACTGCCGCCGGGGGACTCCCGGCCGTGCACGAGGCGATCACGCGGCTGGGAGCGACCCGTCCCACGGCCGTGAACCTCCGCTGGGCCCTCGACCGCATGGCCCGTCGGGCGGAACGCGTGGGCGATGCCGCCGGGCTCCGGGCCGCGCTGATCGACGAGGCGACCCGGATCCACGAGGAGGATCGCGACATGTGCCGCCGCATCGGGGAGGCGGGCCTCGCCCTGCTGCCCGCCGGCGGCGTCGTGCTCACCCACTGCAACGCAGGCGCGCTCGCGACCGGCGGGATCGGCACGGCGCTCGCCCCACTCTACCTGGCGGCGGAGCGGGGCCGGCCGGTGCACGCGATCGCGACCGAGACCCGGCCCCTGCTCCAGGGGAGTCGGCTCACGGCCTGGGAGCTCCAGCGCGCCGGGATTCCCTGCACCCTCAACACCGACAACATGGTGGCGAGCCGGCTTCGGCTGGGGGGCATCGCCTGCGTCATCGTGGGGGCGGATCGGATCGCCGCCAACGGGGACGCGGCGAACAAGATCGGGACCTACGGTATCGCCCTGGCCGCGAAGGTCCACGGGATCCCCTTCTTCGTGGCGGCACCCAGCTCCACGGTGGACCTCTCCCTGGCGGACGGCTCGGCGATCCCGATCGAGGAGCGGGCCCCGTCCGAGGTGACGGGGTACCGCGACCGCCGGGCGGCGCCCGAGGGCGTCGGGGTCTGGAACCCGGCGTTCGACGTGACCCCGGCGGAGCTCATCGCCGCCTTCGTGACCGACCGCGGCGTCATCCCCCCCGCAGAGCTGGCGGCCCGCCTCGCATGACGGCCACGTCGGCGCCGGCGCACGCCGCTCCGGACGCGCGGGTGCACCGGGCCGAGGCGGCGATGGTGCTGGTCGTCCTGATCTGGGGCGCCAACTTCAGCTTCATCAAGGCCGCCATCGCGGAGATCCCGCCCTTCGCCTTCGCCGGCCTGCGCTTCTCCCTGGCGACGGTCCTGCTGGTCGGGCTCGTGCGCTGGCGCGAGGGTGGCTTCGGCTTCCCCCCCGGGACGTTCTGGCCGCTGGTTGGGCTCGGCCTCGCGGGCAACACGCTCTACCAGACGTTCTTCATGCTCGGGCTCCCTCGGACCTCGGTCGCGAGCAGCGCCCTCATCCTGGCCACCACGCCGCCGCTGGTCGCGCTCGCGGGAGCGGTCAGCGGAGTCGAGCGGCTCACCCGCCCCGTGGCCATCGGCGTGGGCCTCGCCTTCGGCGGGGTCCTGCTCGTGCTCTTGGCGGGCGGCGCCGTCCCCAGCCTCCGCAACCTCACCGGCGACCTCGCCATCATGGGCTCGGTGGTCTGCTGGGTGGCCTTCACGATCGGGGTCCGGGCGCTCCACGCGCCGGTCAGCACGCTCCGCCTCACGGCCCTCACCATGATCACGGGCACCCCGGGGCTTCTGCTGCTCGGCGCCCCGGACCTCGTTGGGTTCGACTGGGGCACCGTGAGCCTCTTCGGCTGGGTCGGCGTCGCCTACGCCACCCTGCTGGGCATCGTGGTCGCCTATGTGCTCTGGAACAACAGCGTGCGCGTGGTGGGGAGCGGGCGGACCGTGATCTTCAACGCAATGATCCCGGCGGTCGCGATGCTCGCCGCCTGGCCGCTCCTGGGCGAGCGCCCTTCCGCGTTGCAGGTTGTGGGCGGGGTCCTTATCGTCGGCGGGGTGCTGGCGTCCCGGCGGACGCCGGCGCCCCTGTCGCCGGACGTCTGACCCCGACCCCAGCCCGCCATGCCATCGATCCTGGCCCTCGACCAAGGCACCACCGGCTCCACCGCGCTCGTCATCCATCAGGAGGGGCGGGTCCTCGGCCGCGGGTACCGCGAGCTGCCCCAGCACTTCCCTCGGCCCGGCTGGGTGGAGCACGACCCCGAGGACATCTTCCGCACGACGGTCGAGGCGGCGCGGGAGGCGCTCCGCGAGGCGGGGAAGGAGCGGCCCTCCGGCATCGGGATCACCAATCAGCGCGAGACGGTGATGCTGTGGGAGCGCCAGACGCTCGCCCCGGTGGCCCGGGCCATCGTGTGGCAGGACCGTCGGACCAGCGCACGCTGCCAGGAGCTCCGCGCCATGGGGGCGGAGACGATGCTGCGGGAGCGCACCGGCCTGGTGGCGGACCCGTACTTCTCGGCCACCAAGTTGGAGTGGATGCTGCGGGAGCCCGAGATCCGCCGGCGGGCGGAGCGCGGGGAGCTCGCCGCCGGCACGGTGGACGCCTGGCTGGTGACCCGACTCACCCGCGGCGCGGCCCACGTCACCGACCACACCAACGCCTCCCGCACGCTGCTCTACGCCCTCGCGGACCGGGACTGGGACGACGAGCTCCTCGCCCTGTTCGGCGTGCCGCGACCGCTCCTGCCCGGCATCGTGCCCTCGAGCGGCCTCGTGGGGGAGGCCGATCCGGAGCACTTCGGCGCCGCGATCCCGATCGCAGGGATGGCCGGCGACCAGCAGGCGGCCCTCTTCGGCCAAGGGTGCGTCGTCCCCGGGCAGGCGAAGAACACCTACGGCACCGGCGCCTTCCTCCTCATGCACACCGGCGACCGCCGGCCGGTCTCCGAGCACGGCCTCCTTACGACCGCGGCCTGCGCCGCCGACGGCGGGCCGGCCTTCGCGCTGGAGGGGAGCGTGTTCATCGCCGGCGCCGCGGTGCAGTGGCTGCGGGACGGCCTGGGCATCATCGGGACCGCCTCGGAGACCGAGGCGCTCGCCCGGAGCGTGCCCGACGCGGGCGGGGTCCACTTCGTGCCCGCGTTCGTCGGGCTCGGCTCCCCCCACTGGGAGCCCGAGGCGCGCGGCATGCTCACCGGACTGACCCGGGGCACCACCAAGGCCCACGTGGCCCGCGCCGCGCTCGAGGCGATGGCGTTCAGCACGCTGGAGCTGCTCGAGGCCATGATCGCGGATGCGAACCGCGAGGTTCCCACCCTCCGGGTGGACGGTGGGGCGTCGGCCAACGACTGGCTGATGCAGTGGCAGGCCGATCTGCTGGGGATCCCGGTGGAGCGGCCGGACCTGGTGGAAACCACGGCGCTGGGCGCGGCCGGGTTGGCCGGGCTCGCCACCGGCGTCTGGCGCAACGTGGGAGAGTTCGTGGCGTCCCGGGACTTCGCCAAGTTCGAGCCGGTCCTGGGAGACGCCGAGCGGGCCGAGCGGCTCGCAGGCTGGCGCCGGGCGGTCGGCGCGGCGCTCACCTGGGCGCGCGGGTCCTAGGGCGAAAGACGATCTCCGGCGTGGGGCCGGAGTACGGCTAGCCTCCCGGGATAGCCGTCCCGTGACAAGCCGAGCACATCTCCGGGTTCCTTCTCCGCAGCCGATCGGCGTCGAAGCCAGGCCCGTGCGGGCTGAACCGCCTGCCGCCCACCGAGGCGTGGCAGGTGAGGCAATCCCGCTCCACGTGACACCCGACGCAGTTCTCGAGAGACTGTCGGGCCGCCTGGCCGTGCCCCGCGATGAAGAACTGCTTGGCGTCGTGGTAGCGGGTGCCGCCCAGGAGCGCCCGGGAGGTGAGGCCGGCCTGCTGGTGACAGGAGCTGCAGAACTGGCCCGTCTGATGGCAGTCGGCGCAGGAGATCTCCCGCCGGTAGGCTTCGGTGGGGTGGCGCGCCAGGAAGCCGCTGGGGTGGAATCCGCTCGTGCCCGCGCCGCCGACGGGGTCCGGGCGGTGGCAAGAGAGACATTCGTCGCGCGTATGGCAGCTGGCGCAGCGGGTCGGCGAGGCGGCGGCCTCCGGTCCGTGGTCTCGGGCCCAGGACGACACGTGGGAGGCGGGCGTCTTGCGGGTCAGGCTGGGGCCGGGGGCGCGGCCGGGCCCTGCCGCGGCGAGCGCCTGCACCGCCCGGGGAGCCCGGCCCATGTGGC
>JBFIUJ010000243.1:0-4931 GCA_041607595.1 Gemmatimonadales bacterium
CCCCAGGGGTGGCTGACGGGACTTGAACCCGCAACCTCCGGAGCCACAGTCCGGCGCTCTAACCGATTGAGCTACAACCACCACGGACCGCTGGTCCCCTGCCAAGCGCGGTCAAGTTAGACAGACTCGACCTCTCGGTCAAGGCCAGAACGCGCGTCCCAGCGCCACTGTACGCGGATCCTGGGGGACGGGCACACCGTCTAAAGTTGCGACGGGGACCACACCCCGCACCGCGTTCACCGCGAGGAGGGACAGGCCGTCCAGGGCGCTCCGCGGAACCCGCTCGGGCCGAGGGTTCCCCTGGCAGGCCGCGATCCGCGCCCTCCCGACCCCCGGCAGGACGCCGAGATCCAGGGGCGGGCCCGCCAGGCCCTCCTCTCGCCACCACAGCACGCTCCAGATCCCCGCCTCGGCGACCCACCCCTCCTCGGTCAGCAGAAGGGCGTCGTCCGCCCCGGCGCGCTCCGCCTCGGCGGAGGCCTCCTGAAAGGGGGCCCGCTCCGTTGTCTTGTGCGGATAGGGCCGGTGGTGGACTCGGGCCGTGACCAGCCGGAGCGTCGCCAAGGAGCCCAGTGCCCGCTCTCCAACCAGGACGCCGCCGGCAGCCACCTCGATCCGCCAGACCCGGTCTGGGCCCCCCGTGGGGGGGCGCTCTCGGGGATCGGGACGAGGGATTCCCAGCGCCGAGCAGCCGCGGGCCAGTCGAGCCTCGTGCAAGGGCCAGAGCGGTGTCTGGCCCCGCCGAATCCGCACGGTCTCGATGAGGGCCACGAGCACAGGCTTTACCCTCGAGAGGCGCGGGCGTCGCGCCAGGTCCGGGCGGTCGTCGGGCCGAGGATCAGGTAGCCGCCCAACAGCGCCCATGGGCCCGGGCGCTCGTCGTGCTGGAGCCAGGACCAGACGGGGTTCAGCACCGGGAGGAAGGCGAGCGCCGCGATCCCGGAGCGGAACCCGGCCTGCCATCCCGAAAGCGGCGTCGCCTTGACGGCCGCGCCTCCCGTCGAGAAGAGGAGCGCGGCCCCAGGGAGCTGGAGGCGGGCCCGACGGGGCGCCTCCTCAGGCGGACGCTCGGCGAGCCCGCGGCCGGGAGAATGGGCATGGGGCGAGCGCCGAGCCGGTCCGCCGCTACCGGCAGGTGTCGCTGACGACCTCGCCTTGAATGACGACCGCGCAGACGTGGGTCGTGTACTCGAACGGATCCCCGTCGAACAGGGCGAGATCCCCGTCCTTGCCGCGCTCGATCGAGCCCAGCCGACGGTCCTGTCCGATGATGCGCGCCGCATCGATGGTGACCGCGGCCAGCGCCTGTTCGAATGAGAGGCCGTAGGCCGAGGCCATGGCGGCCTCGAACAGGACGACCCGGGCCTTCGGCACGTAGCCCTCGAAGCCACTCTGCAGGGCGATGGCAATGCCGGCGTCCTTGAGCGTCTTGGCGGTCTCGAGCGTCGCGTTCTCGAGCGCGCCTCGGTGGCGCGCCATCGTGGGGTGGAGGATCACCGGCACCCCGGCCGCCTTGATCTCGTCCACGACCAGATAGGACTCGGCGGCGCCGTCGAGGACCAGTCGCAAGCCGAACTCCTTCTGCAGCCGCAGCGCGGCGAGGATCTCGCTCACCTTGTGCGCCGTGACGAGTGCCGGAACCTCTCCCTTCAGGACGCGGGCCACCATCTCGAGCCGAAGATCACGATCCGGCGGTCGCTGGTCCCGGGACGCTGCGGCGGCCGCCTTCGCGTCCCTGCCCTTCGCACCGGCGGACACGGCCCGCTTGCGCTCATACTCCTGCGCCTTGAGAAACTCGGCGCGGAGCATGGCCACGCCCTTGGCGCGCGTGCCCGGCGACTTGGGAGCGAAGTTCGAGCTCACCTCGGGGCCGAGCGTCATCGCGACCATCGTCACCGTGTCCACCACCGCTTCGGCGACGCTGGCGCCTCGCGTCTTCACGACCATCGTCTGCCCGCTCATGAGGGCCCCGGGCCCGTGTCCGGTGTGGAGGGTCGTGACGCCGAACCCGCGGACCCATTCCACCAGGCGCTCCCGCGCATTGTATGCGTCCATGGCCCGGAGCTCGGGTTGGATGGGATCGGACTTCTCCAGCTGGTCCTGGTCATGGGGCACGTTGTAGATCCCGGTCAGCCCGATCGTCGCGTGCGCGTCGATCAGGCCCGGCGTCACGACCTTCGCCTCGAGCACCCGGTACCCGCTCGGGATCCGCACCTGCGCGGCGGGCCCGACGCGCTCGATCCGCCCGTCCACCGCGACCAAGACGACGCCGTTCGTGATCGCCGGCCCGGCCATGGTGTGGATCGTCTCCGCCCGGACCGCCACCTGGGCGTGCGACGGGGCCGCCAGCGCCGTGACGCCCAAGGCCAGCGCCCCCACCGGCATCCACCGCCCCCACCGTCGCTCAGTCATGGCCTTCCATCCCTTCATGGGCGTCGTAGTCGGGCTCGTGGAGGGTCTTGTAGCCTCCGACGGCGTACTTCCGGTCCTTCTCGTCCGAGAGGTCGAAGACCCTCTTGCCTTCGACCCAGGTCTCCAACACGTGGGTCTGCAGGGCGAGCGGGTCGCCGGAGAGGACGATGAAGTCGGCGTCCTTGCCCGGCTCGAGCGAGCCCACCCGTTCTTGGAGGTCCAGCATGCGGGCGCCGGCAAGGGTCATGGCCTCCAACGCCTTCTCCCGGCTCATCCCGGCGCGGACGGCCAGCGCGGCGCTTCGCAGGAAGAAACGCGAGTCCGTGATCCCGTCGTCCGTGTGGAAGCCGACGACCGCGCCCGCCTTCTCCAGCGCGGCGCCCGTCCCGAGTGACAGCTCGACGGCTTCGTGCTTTCCGCCCGGGGCATCGATCACGATCACCGAGGAGGGCACCTCAGCCGCGGCGATCTCCTCCGCCACCTTCCACCCTTCGCTGATGTGGTGCAGGACCATGCGGAAGCCGAACTCCTTCTGATGTCGGAGCGCGGTCAGGATGTCATCGTGGCGGTGGGTGTGGTGATGGACCACCCGCTTCCCGTCGAGCACTTGCACGAGGATCTCCAGCTCGAGGTCGCGGGTCGGACGCTTGGTGGTATCCTGCTCCGCCGCCTTGAGCTTCTCCCGATACTCCTGGGCCTTCACGTACTTCGCGCGGACCAGCGCCGCCGCTTTCGCCCGCGTGCCGGGCCACGGCGCATTGCCCCGGGGGTTGGTCCCATTCGCCATCTTCAGCCCACCGCAGATCTCGGTCAGCACGTCTCGGCAGTAGAGCAGGTCGGTGATCGTCCGACCATCGCGCAGCTTCAGGTAGGCGGTCTGTCCGCTCATCAGGTGCCCGGATCCGGGCATGACGTTGGCCGTGGTCAACCCACCCGCCTGGGCCTTCTGGATCCCGTCGCTCCGGGCGTCGAGCGCGTCGAGAATCCGTACATCACCCTGAATCGGGTCGGAGCGGTCGCCGCCGTCTCCGCCGCCGATGTGGGAGTGGGTATCCACGAGGCCCGGCATGAGGACCTTGCCGGAGACGTCCCGCACCTCCGCGCCACCGGGGATCCGCACGGCATCCTGGGCACCGATCGCCGCGATCTTGCCGCCCTGCACGACGAGGACGCCCTGCTCGATCGGGGCACCCACGATCGGAATGAGCCGGGCCCCGCGGAAGGCGATCGGGGTGTCCTGGGCGGCGAGCGCGAGGGGGGAACCACCCGCCCCCGCGGTCGCCGACGCGAGTAGCGCCAGCACGAGGCGTGACATGCGAACCATGAGCTCCTGGATGGGGTCCACGATCGAAGGTGCGGGAACTTGGCGCGGGCTACCGGAGGGGGCAAGAGGGCAGGCCGGCCACGCTCACAGGATGCCGCGCTCCCACGGCCCCCACACGGCGATCGTGAGGCTCGGCCGCTCAGCGTCGTGCGGGTCGCTCGCTCCCTGGATGTTCACCACGAGGGTCCGGCCCTGCGGGCTGAAGCACACCCCGGCGAGCTCGGAGTCGTTGAGCTCGTTGCGGAGGAAATCGAACACGTCCCCCTCCGGCGTCACGCCCCGGACATAGCAGGTCCCGGGCCCGTCTTCGCAGATGATCAGGCCCCCGCGGGGCGTGACGCACAGGTTGTCCGGCATGTTGAGGACTTCGGCCGACGGCGACTCGAGCACGAGTGTCAGCTGGCCGGTGTCGGCGCCCTCAGGCCGATAATGCCACACCTGACCGGTCTGGGCATCCCCGCCGGTGGTGGCATCGAAGTAGATGCCGCCGGACCAGGCCCAGCAGCCCTCGAGGCGAGCGAACCTGGCCGCTCCCCGGGCCAGTCCCTGGTCGAACACGGCGCTCGACGACACGTAATCCGACATCGGATCCGGGTCGTCGATGTCCACCCAGCTCACCGGCAGCCGCGTGCCCTTCGCCTGGCCGGTGCGGGTGTCGTACCCGGACACGCCCGAGACCGCCATGGCCTGGAGTCGTCCGCCGGCCGAGAGGCGGCCCGCCGATGCCGGCAGGAATCGGTAGAAGCCGCAGGGGTTGAAGTCCTCGGTCAGATACAGGATCCCGGTCGCCGGGTCCACCGCCACCGCCTCATGCTCGAAACGGCCCATCGCCCGGAGCGGCACGGGGTCCACCGGGCCATCGGCCGCGGACGGGACTTCGAAGACATATCCGTGGCGCTGCGCGTACCCGGTCTCTCGGCCGCTCGCGTCCCGGGGGCCTCTGACCGTCTCCTCGCACGACAGCCAGGATCCCCAGGGCGTCGGGCCGCCCGCACAGTTGGTGAGCGTGCCCGAGAGGCTGACCCACTCGCCCAGCAGGTCCACCGCGCCGTCGGGTGCGACGCGAACCTCGAGGGTGGTCGTGCCGCCGGAACCGAATGGGTCGTAGGAGCGGTCGGCCAGGGGCGCGGCGCGCTCCGGCTTGAAGGTCACCTCATGGTTGCGAACGATCCGCATCCGGTCGCCGCCGAGAGGG
>JBFIUJ010000244.1:0-4926 GCA_041607595.1 Gemmatimonadales bacterium
ACAAGGGGAATGGGCGAGCGCGCATGGGCGTTGGGATCGTGAGGGAGGAGGCTACTAACTTAGCCGGGGGGGAGCCGGAGGAAAGCGGGGAAACCGGCTGATATGCGGGATCCCCTATATTGAAGGCCTTCCCGTTCCCAAGACCGACAGGAGTCCCATGGCCGGAGAGGGCGGCGGCCTGCAGGCCGCCTACCTGGCATCGACGCGGGTCCTCGGATCCATCGCGGGGATCCGGCCGGAGGAGCGCCGACACGCACTCGGCGCTTTTCTCACGCTGTTCGGCTTCCTGGCCGGGCACGCGCTGCTGGAGACCGCCCGGGACGCCCTGTTCCTCGCCAGCTGGCCGGCGTCGCAGCTGCCGTGGGTCTACCTGGCCATCGCGGTGTTCGCGCTCCTGCTGACCCAGAGCCGCCCGCGGTTCATCGGCCGGATCTCGACCCGCAACGAGCTGAGCGCGTGGCTCGTCTTCTCCGCCGCGGTCACCTTCGGCTTCTGGCTCATCGCCGGGTGGGCGGGCGGATGGGTCTACTACGCACTCTACACCTGGTCGGGAGTCCTCGCGACCCTCGTCGTCGTGCGCTTCTGGACCGTCCTGGGGAATCTGTTCACAGTCACCCAGGCCAAGCGCCTCTTCGCGGTGATCGGGTCGGGCAGCGTGCTCGGCGCGATCGTCGGATCGGGCGCCGCGCGCGTGCTGACCGAGCAGGTGGCCGCCCGGCACATCGTGCTCTCCGCCGCGATCGTGTTCCTGCTCAGCTCGCTGGGCCCCAGCCTGCTGGGTCGAGACCACGCCGCTCCGGCCGGACCCCGCCAGCGCTGGGACCCCGCGGCACTCGGCCGTTTCGTGTGGTCGCGCCCCTATCTGCGTCGGGTCGGCGTGCTCATCCTGATCTCGACGATCACGGTCACGCTGGTGGACTTCGTCTTCAAGAGCGCGGTGGCCCGCCACGTGCCGGACGAGCAGCTGGCCGAGTTCTTCTCCAGCGTCTACTTCGGCCTGAACCTCGTCTCCCTGTTCGTCCAGGTCTTCGTGGTCCGGTGGCTCCTGCGCCGCATGGGGGTGAACCTGGTCCAGGCGGTGATGCCCGCGCTCCTGCTCGTGAGCGGGCTCGGCTTCGTGGTCGGAGGCGGACTGCTGGCAGCGCTGATCCTCAAGTCGGCCGACGGGAGCCTCCGCTACTCGCTCTACCGGACGGGCACGGAGCTGCTCTTCGTTCCGCTCTCGGTGGACGTGCGGGGTCGGGTGAAGGCCTTCATCGACGTGTTGGGCCAGCGCGGCGGGCAGGCGTTGGCGTCGCTGCTCATCCTCGGCACCCTGGCCGTTACGACCCGCGAGACCGTCTTCGTCGCTTCGGCCGGCATCTCCGCCGCGGTCTGGCTCGTGCTCGCCCTCGACCTCCGCAAGCACTACCTCGACGTCTTCCGGGAAACGCTGAGCCGGGACATCACCGAGACCCGGATCGAATTCCCGGCGCTGGACCTGGCGTCCCTGGAGACGCTGCTCGCCACGCTCAACGAGCCCGACGACCGCCGGATCGTCGCCGCGCTCGACCTGCTGGCCGCGCAGGAGAAGGTGCGCGTGATCCCCGCCCTGATCCTCTACCATCCCTCGTCGCGGGTCGTGGTCCACGCGCTGGATCTCTTCCTCCGCTCCGGCCGCACCGACTTCCTTCCGATCGTCACCCGGCTCCTCGGCCACGCGGACCCCGAAGTGGTCGCCGCCGGGCTCCGTGTGCTTTCGGTGCTCACCCCCGATGAGCGCACCCTGCGCCGCCATCTCGGCCACGTCGCCCCCGAGGTGCAGGCGACCGCGCTGGTCGGGCTCGTGGCCGGGGGCTGGCTCGGTGGGGAAGCCGCCCGCGACGAGCTACTCGCCGCGGCGGAGGCGGGCTCGGTCGAGGCCGGCGTGGCCCTGGCCCGCGCCATCCGGCATCAGCCGGCGGCGGTGTTCGACGCCGTGCTGGTCCGGCTCGCGTCGGCCCCGGAGGCCGCCGTCCGGCTGGAGGCCGTCCGCGCCATGCGCGAGGTCCGCAGCCCGAACTTCGTCGCCAGCCTGATCGCCCTCCAGGCGGAGCGCGCGCTCCGGGACGACGCCCGCGCTGCGCTGGTGGCGCTGGGGCCGATCGCGCTCTCTCGCCTCGCCGCCGCGCTCCGCGACGGGACCATCGCCCACGACGTCCGGCGCCATGTCCCCGGCGCGATCGCCGCGTTCGGCTCGGCCCAGGCGGCGGAGATCATGGTGCAGCGCCTCCCGGTCGAGCCGGACGGCATGATCCGGTACAAGCTGATCCAGGCCCTCGGCCGGCTCCGGAGCGAGCACCCCGGCGTGCCCATCAGCGGGACCATCCTCCACCAGTCCATCACCCAAACGCTCTCGGCCGGGTTCAGCCTCCTGCGGTGGCGCCAGGCGATCGAGCACGGCGCCGTGTCCCACGCGGCCCGCCAGACCGCGGTGCACGACGTCATCGTGACCCTGCTCCGCGACAAGCAGGGGCACGCGCTCGACCGGCTCCTCCGGCTGCTCGCCCTCCAGACGAACAACGACGACTTCGCCCGTATCAACCGGGGTCTCCAGAGCGACCGCCGGGAGACGCGGGCGGGAAGTCGCGAGCTAGTGGAGCATCTCGTGCTGCCTCCCCTCCGCGAGCGCGTGCTCGAGCTGGTGGACGACCTGTACGACGCGGCCCCGGCCCACCGCGACAGCTCGCCGGCCAGCGTCGACGCCTACGACGGCGTGCTCCGCGAGCTCATCCAGAGCGGCAACGAGTCCCTCAGCTCGCTCGCCGCCTGGCACGCCGCCGAGCTCGAGCTGCGCCACCTGTCGCCACACCTGGCCCCGCGCTCGGAGTTCTCGCCGCTCCACGAGGAGGTCCTTCGGCATGCCCGCGAGCTCCTCCTCCGCTCCTCGGGCCCCGAGGTGATCCATGGCTGAGAAGGTGCTCTTCGTCGGTCCGCTCGAGCGGGTGCTCTTCTTCCGCACGCTCGCCGCCCTCGACGGGCTCTCCGCCACCCAGCTCGCGGCCATTGCCCAGAACGCGAGGGAGCGGTTCTTCCCCCGCGGCAGCCTGCTGCTCCACCCCGGCCGCCCGCCCGAGGCCTTCTATTTGGTCGCGGAAGGGAAGGTGGTCGTGAACCGGTTCGGGCGGAGGGGTGAGGAGGTAGGCCCCGGAGAGGCCGTCGGCTTCCTCCACCTGCTCGCGCGGGCGGAATCCGGCGTCGAGGCAAGGGCCCTGACCGACACCCTCGCGCTGGAGCTCGACTGGGACGCCCAGGTGGACGTCTCCCAAGAGCACTTCCCGGTGCTGCTCAAGTTCATCCGCTACATCTCGCACCGACTGGTCCGCACCCGGGAGGACCTGCCCGACGGGGGCTGGCTGCCCGATCCTCCCGCCCAACCGGCCGAGCCCGGCCGACCGCTGGATCTGGTCCAGCGCATCCTGGCCCTCTCCCACACCGGGGCGTTCTCGACCCGCAGCTACGACGCGCTGGCCGAGCTCGCGCGCCACCTCGTGGAGGTGCGCTACCGGCCGGGGGAGTCGATGTGGGAGGTGGGGGACGACGCCGAGACCTTCCTGCTGCTGGTTCGGGGCGCGGCGCAGTGCCGCGTTCCGGGCCATGAGGTCCGGTCCTACATCGGCCCCTTCCAATTCGTGGGCATGGACGAGGCCCTCGCGAGGCTGCCGCGCTGGTTCGGGGTCTCGGCCGAAGGGGAGGTGACGGCGCTGCGCGTCGCGCTGGAGCCCCTGCTGGACATCTTCGAGGACCACTTCGAGATGGCCTTGGACTTCCTCTCCGGCCGCGCCCTCCGCCTCATCGCCCTCTTGGAGCGCGAGCGCCCGAGCGCGAGCCCCTGACCAGGCCGCCGGACGGGTCCTGCCCCCGCCGTCAGTTCCGCGAGGGGAAGACCCCCTCCAGCGCGATGATGTAGTGCATGCAGTCCGGCTCGGTCCCGCGGGTGTCCGGCAACGCGAACGTCGTCCGGCCATCGCCCCCGTACGTCGTGCCGAGGATCGAGAAGAGCGCGGTGTTCTGGCTGATCGGCAGCAGCTGTCCCTCGGCGAACGCCCAGCCCCGTGGCGCGAAGTTCCCCGCGAAGAGGATCACCTCGCCGATCAGCGGGTTGAGTCCGGCGGCCTGCGCGCTCGAGCCCCTCGGCGGAAGGATCGCCGGGCCGGTCGGGCCTGGAGCCCGCGCGGGGCACAGCGCGGCGCCCGCAGGGCCAGCGGGACCCGCGGGGCCCGCCGGACCGGCGCAGTCCGCAGCATTCACCGCGCCATCGCCGTTCCGGTCTTCTGAAGGGGCGGCCACGCCGTCCCCGTCGAGGTCCCAGCACGCGAGACCGGCCGGCCTGGCGGCGCCGCGCTCGTTCCAGCTGAACTCCACGTGCCGGGGCGAGAAGCAGTGGTCGGGGAGGCCCGGCCCCTTGATCCGATACACGATTCCCGCGGGCGGAACGTAGCAGGCGGTCAGGACGGACGGGTCGGCGCTCGGCGACGGAGCCGGTCGGTCCTGCGCGACCGCGCGCGTGGAGAGCGCGGCCGGCACCGCCGCGGCGAGCAGCACGAGGGCGACTGAGCGGCGGGCGATCATCGGGGCCTCCGGGGGGGGAGCGGGGTGAGCGTCCCATCCACGCTGCCCTCCGCGGGAATGGCGGCGGTCGGGCCAGCGTGTTCGATCATCAGGGCGAGGGCGGCGACCGTGACGACGTCGCCGGGGGCGGCAGCCGCGCTGCTCGCGGACGCCACGGCCGCCCGCGATCCGAGTCCGCGCCGGAGCCTCGCCGCGAGCTCGCGGTCCTCCAACCCCTCGAGCAGGACGTGCACCAGGGGATCTTCCATCAGGCTCGCGACGGCCTGCGGGCTCGGTGGGGAGGCGACCGTGGGGCCGTCCCGGCAGCCGATGAGCACGAAGGCGACCAGGAAGACG
>JBFIUJ010000245.1:0-4893 GCA_041607595.1 Gemmatimonadales bacterium
CCCGGCGCACCTGGGCCACGAGGGTCGGCCGCTCGCCCACGGTGCGCCGATACTCGACCGTGTCCGGCCCGACCGCGTATTCCCACAGCGTCACGGGGCCGTCGCTGAGCCCCCGCAGCCGCGCCCCGTCCGCCGGAAGCCGCGCGACGCCGAACATCGCCCACATGAGGGGGAAGCTCGGCACCAGCTTGTCCACCGCGTCCTCCGGATCCACCCACTGCGTCGAGTCGCCGATGACCACCGCGGCCGTCGGGCTCGAGCCGAACGGACCCACCGCGTCGAAGCGCAGCGTGTCCGGCGAGGCGATGCGCGCGCTGCCCCGCCCGCCGGCGCTCGATCGGTCGTCGCGGTAGAGCCAGCGGAACCGATGCAGGAGGTGACCCTCCGGCACCGTCGGCTCGACCCAGCCCTGCACCACCTCGCGGGAGACCGTATCGGCCGCGACCGGCATCAGCGGCTCGAGGTTCAGCCGGCCGCACCCCAGCACCATCGCCGCAAGATAGACCGCGCCCCAGGGGCGGTCAAGCCAAAAACGTTGTCGCATCAGTAGTTATAGCCGAAGAAGAAGCTGACGAAGCCGGTCTTGCGCTGCTCCGGGGTCAGGCCGTACCCCCGGAAGTTATCACTGCTGAAGCGCCTGCCAACGTCCAGCCTGAGGACCGCGAACGGACCGAGCGGCCAGCGGAAGCTGGCGCCGTAGCTGCCCAGCACGGCGCGGTCCTCCCCGCTCTCGAACCACGCCCGGCCGAGGTCCGCGAAGAAGGCCCCCTGGATCTCGGGGAAGCGGACCGTCCCGAGCGGGGTCCCGAAGGTGAGGTGGTTCAGGAGCGGGTAGCGCAGCTCCTGGTTGATCATGTACGCCCGGCTCCCCACGATGCGCCCGAAGAGCGGGTACCCGCGAAGCGCCACCGTGCCGCCCAGGTTGACTCGGCGCGGGCGGTCGCCGCCGCTCCAGAACCCGAAGAGGCGGGCCGCATAGGCGCTGCGCCGGCCCAGGCGGAAGTACCGCCGCAAGTCCCCGGCGAACAGGAAGTTGTCGAACCGGCTGTTGGAGAAATCGCTGGAGAGTCCGGCGGTGAGCGAGAGCCGGCCGCCGTCGATCGGGCCCGAGGGGACCCAGAGGCTGTTGTCGTGGACGTAGCTGACGAAGTGCGAGGCGATCCAGCCCACCCGCCGCGGCTCGTCGACCGGGAGGGTGAAGTCCACCCGGTCGGAGCGCTCTACGACCATGCTGGCCTCCAACCGGTTGAACCGGTCCAGCGGATAGCGGAGGATCCCGAGGGCCCCCACCGCGCTCTCCTCGTACGCGACGTCGAGGCTGCCCTCGAAGTTGCTGCCCTTGGTGCGGAACAGGCCCCCGCCCCAGTTGAGCCGGCGCTTCTGGTTGAGGTACACCACCCCGACGTTGAGGTTGTCCAGCAGCCCGCCCAGCCCCTCGGCCTGGTAGGACGCCACGGTGCCGACGACGAGGTGGTCGCTCAGCAGGTCGCTCATCAGAAACGAGGCGCCCTGCAGCGAGCCGATGCCCGGCAGGAAGGTGGCCTCCCCGGCGGCGAAGTCGAGCGTCAGCCGCCGGCGGTAGGGCTCTCCCGCCGCCAGGACCTGCTCGGCGTCGGTCGCGCCGGGCCAGGGCCACTGGCTGTGGGGCGGCAGATCGGGGTCCGGTGGCCCGAAGGTGTCCGCCCGGGCCGCGTCGTCCGGCGGGTAATGGTAGAGGTCGAGGCTGAGCCCGTTGAATCCGCTGACCAGGAGCGCGCCGCCGTCGGGCGAAACGGCGGGGTCGAACGCCCCGGTCCAGGCCGAGGTCTCCCGCCGCCCGGCGCCGAGCGTGTCCACCGAGAACACGTTGAGGATGCCGTCGCGGCCGGAGGCGAACACGATCCGGTCGTCCGCCGACCAGGTGGGCGACTCGTCCACCCAGGTCCCGCTGGTGAGCTGCCGGATGGCGCCGGTGGCGAGATCGAGCACGAACAGGTTCTTCGAGCCGTCGAGCCCCCCCGCGGTCCGGTCCGAGACGAACACGAGCCGGGTCCCGTCCGGGCTGGGCGAGGGGTCGAGGTCCTGGTAGGGATCGTCGGTCAGGCGGGTCAACTCCCCGTCGGGCAGCGTGACCCGGTAGAGATCCGAGATGCCGGAGAGCGTGAGGCCGCTGAAGAGCACCGCCCGGCCGTCCGGGGTCCAGGCCGGGGAGAGGATGGACACCAGGTCGGGGAACTGGTACCGGCCGACCACGCGGCGCTCGTCCAGGTTCCAGACGACGAGCGCGTCCCGATCCCCGATCCGCGCCGAGAAGAGCAGATGGCCGGGGCGGGAGGCGTCGAGCCGCGACGCGAAGGGGTGGAGCGACTCCAGGTCGGCCGACCGGCCCCCGGTCAGCACCGTGCGCTCCCGGCCCCCGGCCAGCCCCTTCCGGTAGATCGTCACGTAGCCCGTGACCGGCGAGATGTAGACCGCCTCGCCCGGTCCGTCCTCCCCTTCCCCCGCGGAATCGCCAGGGACGAAGGCCCCCTTGATGGCCCGGTGCGCCACCAGCCGCGCCTTCACCGGCAGCGGGTCGCGGACCTGGACCGTCGGGTAGTAGGCCCGCCGCATCGCGAGCTGGAACTCCTCGTTCAGCTGGTCCAGCGTGCGCCCGTAGACGCCGAGCATCGCGTCCTCGAAGGTCTCGTAGCGCCATTGCTCCTGATAGAACAGCGCCACCCGCCAGTCCCCGTAGGTCTCGCCCAGCCAGCGGTGGATCCGGCCGCCCAGCGGATACTCGAGCCCCCCGAGGGGGCCGCTCAGCTGCGCCAGCGTGGGGAGCTTCCCGCTCAGGATCAGGTCCCGCAGGACCATCTCGTCCCGGGCGTCCTCTCCCTCGGACCAGTACTCCGCCAGCCCCTCGGTCCACCACAGGGGCGGCGTGGCCTTCGTGATCCGGGGAGACTTGTAGTAGTTGGCGGTCCCCAGGCTCAGCTGGAACACGTGCACCAGCTCGTGCCGGAGCGTATGACGGAACTCGGCGAAGCTCCCGCGGAAGGGGAGGGTGACCCGACGCTTGAGGAAATCGGTGGCGCCGAGGATCCCCTCGGGCGGCGTGAAGGGCAGGATGTTGGTCTGCTCGAAGTCCGCGTGGGAGGCATACATGATGAGCGGGATCCGGGTGGGCACGTCGTGCCCGAACTGGAGCCGGAGCGAATCGTACGAGGCCTCGGCGTAGGCCAGCGCTGCGCCGGCCAGGCCCGCCTCCTCCGGATAGAAGTAGAGGTCCACGTGCGGGCCGCGCAGGATCTGCCAGTCGAACCGGCGATACTGGATCTTGTTCTGGCCGAAGGCGAAGAACTGGGCGGCCGCGGGCGCCGCGGCGGGGAGCAGCAGGGCCAGGAGCAGCAGGGTCCGGCGGAGTCTCATCGGCGGATGCTCCGGATCGCGTCGCCCTGGACGATCCGCTGCAGCGCGACCGTCGTGCCCATCACCCGGCCGAACACGGTGTAGGTGCCGTCCAGGTGGGGCTGCGGGCTCAGGGTGATGAACCACTGGCTGCCGCCGGTGTCCGGTCCGGAGAGCGCCATGCCGAGCACGTATTCCGAGTAGCGCCGCCGGTTGATCTCGTCGCGGATCGCGCCGCCCGGGCCGCCCGATCCGTCGCCCCGCGGATCGCCGTCCTGCACCACGAAGTTGGGCACCACCCGGTGCCAGCGGTTGCCGTCGAAGAACCGGCGGTCCACCAGGCCGAGGAAGTTGGCGACCGTGAGCGGGGCCTCCGGACCGAAGAGCTGGAGCTCCAGGGTGCCCCGCCCCTCCGTCTCGATCCGGACCCGCGGGTAGGCATCCGGGGAGGCCGGGTTGACCACGAACCGGCGGGCGACGCCCCGGTAGTCCTGCAGGGTCCTCCCGGTCTTGAGCGGAAAGGCCGAGCCCCACACGCGCGCCGCATCGGGCCAGCGCTCCTCGGCCCAGCGACGGATCAGGTAGTCCTCCGGGCGGGGGGTCGTGCCCAGGAAGCCCTGCGCCACCGCGGCGCGGTCCGCGGCCGAGCCGCGCGCGAGGGCCTCGAGCCCGGTCAGGGCGGCGAGCGCCGCGTCGGGGAAGGAGTCCCGCTCGGCCCGGCGGTACGCCTCACGCAGGGCCGGCAGGTCGGCCGCGCTCGGCGCCCGGGCGATCACGTTCGCGGCGTGGGTCCGGACGATCGCATCCGGATGGCCCAGCAGCCGGCGGGCGGCGCGGGCCAGGGCCGAGTCGGGGGTCGGCCGGGCCCGGGCCCAGGCGCCGAGCGCCCCCGCGACGACCCGCGCATCGCGGTCGCTCAGGAAGTCGGGTCGGTCCGTTCCGGGTCCCGGGGCCACGCGGGCCCAGCCCTCCGCGGCGGTGCTCCGCTCCCGCCAGTCGCGGCTGCCGCTCCAGCGCGGCGCCGCGGCCACGAACGCGGCCGAGTCGGCGCGGGCGAGGCCCAAGAGCGCCTCCCGGCGCTGGGCATAGGGGCGCCCGTCGTCCGCGGCCAGCCGGGAGAGCTCGCGGGCCGCCTCGGGACCGCCCGACTCCCCGAGTGCCATGACCGCCTGGACCTGCACGTTGGCGACCGGGTCGGAGAGGAGCCCGGTGATCCGGGCGGCCAGCTCCGGCGACTCGAAGCTGCCCAGCGCGCGGAGCGCGTTGATCCGGACGCCCGCGTTGTCGTCGTACAGCGCCTGGGTGAGGCCCTCGATCACCGCCGGGGCGCCGAGCCCGCTCCGCTCGGCGTAGTCCCGGGTCAGCGCCCGAACGGCGAACCCCCGGATCAGCGCCTCGCGGTCGCGGAGCGCGCCCAGCAGGAGCTCGCCGGCGGAGGTCTCCCGCAGTCGGGAGAGGCTGTAGACCGCCTTCCATCGGAGCGCCATCTCGGGATCGCGCCCGGCGACGAGCAGGCCGGTGATC
>JBFIUJ010000246.1:0-4892 GCA_041607595.1 Gemmatimonadales bacterium
CGCCGCGTTCCTCGCCGCCTGGAGCCGGCACGTGTCCGCCTGCGCCGAGCGGATTCCGCCCGGCCGGCGACTCGTGCTGCGGACCCACGAGCTGGACCGCTCGCACGCGCGCCTCGCCGCCTTCCTCGACATCCCGCTCGACTCGCTCGACCGGCGCCGCGGGCACCTGAACCGGAGCACCGCCGCGGTCCCGCTCGACACCCTGGTGGCGCGGGAGCACGTCGCGGACGTGGTCCATGCCACCTGCGGGGCGGGCCTGGCCCGGCACTTCCCCGAGGTCGCCGGCTGGGACGACGTCGAGCGGATCTGGCGGGACGACGCCTCCGCCGACGCCAGGCCCTGAGCCGGTCCGTTCCCGGACGCTTGTGCGGGGGCCCGCCTCCATCGTTCTTTCAACCACGCGCCGGACCGCCCGGCGGCTGTCGTTCTCCTCTGCGAAGGACCTGTCGTGGGCTTTGCCACATTCCAGCTCGACCCGAGTCTCCAAAAGGGCATCCGGGAGCTCGGTTTCTCCCAGCCGACCCCGATCCAGACCGATACCATTCCCGCGGGCCTCGCCGGCCGGGACATCCTCGCCTGCGCCTCGACCGACAGCGGGAAGACCGCCGCGTTCCTGCTGCCGATCCTCCACCGGCTGATCGAGCGCCCCCGGGGCACGACCCGCGCGCTCGTCGTCACCCCGACCCGCGAGCTGGCCGCCCAGATCCTGGAGCACCTGAACGCCCTCGGCGTCCACACCCCGGTGACCGGGGCCGCCATCTACGGCGGCGTCGGGATGGGCCCCCAGGAGCACGCGCTCCGGAGCGGGGTGGACGTGATCATCGCGACCCCGGGCCGGCTGCTGGACCACTTGAAGGCCCCGTACGGCAAGCTCTCCGGGGTCGAGTACCTCGTCCTCGACGAGGCGGACCGGATGCTGGACATGGGGTTCCTGCCGGACATCCGGCGGATCCTGCGACACCTCCCGCCCAACCGGCAGACGCTCTTCTTCAGCGCCACCATCCCGCCGGACATCGCCAAGCTCTCCCGGGAGATGCTGCGCGACCCGGTCTCGGTGAACATCGAGCGCCAGTCGTCGCCCGCCGTCGGGATCACCCAGGCGGTCTACCCCGTCTCGGCCGAGCTGAAGCCGGCGCTCTTCGTGACCCTGCTCCGCCGGGGGGAGATGGGTGAGGCGCTCGCCTTCACCCGCACGAAGCACCGGGCCAACCGGCTCTACGAGTACCTGATCGCGGAGGGGATCGCCGCGGAGCGCATCCACGGCAACCGGTCCCAGCCGCAGCGCACCGAGGCCCTGGAGAAGCTCAAGCAGGGGAAGATTCAGGTCCTGGTGGCGACCGACGTCGCCGCCCGAGGGATCGACGTCGAGGCGCTGAGCCACGTGGTGAACTTCGACGTGCCGGCCCAGCCGGACGACTACATCCACCGGGTGGGCCGGACCGGGCGGGCGGAGATGACGGGCGACGCGTTCACCTTCGTGGCACCGGACGAAGAGCGGGACCTCCGCAGCATCGAGCGCGCGATCAAGCGCCGGCTGCCCCGGGTCACCGTGCCCGACTTCGACTATCAGGCGCGCGCGGCCCAGCGATTCGAGATCCCGATCGGCGAGCGGATCGCCGCGATCCGGGCCCGCAAGGCGGAGGACCGCGCCCGGGCCAAGGCCAAGGCGGAGCGCCGCGCGGCGCACGAGGCGGCGGAAGCGGCCCGGAAGTCGACCGCTCCCCGCGGCGGCAAGCCGGGCGGGACCGGCCGCGGCCGGTCGCAGGGACGGGGGGGCCGACGGGGGCCGGGCGGCGGGCCCATCCGCTGACCCCTGGCGCGCGGGCCTGACGCCTCGCTAGAGTGCAGGAGACGGCCCGAGCGGCCGAGACACCCAAGGAGCCAGGATGTCCAAGAGAGAGGACCAGCGGATCGCGAAGCTCGCCAGGGACAACGCGGCGAAGGCCCAGCGCCCGAAGGGAGACCAGGCCGCCAAGCAGTACGATCCCACGCTCAAGAAGCGGGCGATGGAGGAAGACGCGGACGCGGGGAAGCTCTTCAAGGAAATGAAGAAGCGGGAGTTCTGACCGGGCGGCGCCACCGGGAATAGGCGCCTCCCCCCGAGGGCAACGCTCGACTCGATCCGAGTCCATCCCTGATGGGCCACGTGGGCCTTCCCCGGCACGCGGCCCATATCCTTTAATGGTAGATGCGCCATCCAGTGGCCCCGGCCGGCCGCCCCCCGTCGGGGCGCGACCTTCACGCAGGGCCGGCGACTTGTAAGCGACATTCGTAGAGAACGCACGCGCCAGAGCGAGGGCTCTTGGCGGGGCAGCCGTTCGACGTCCAACCGCGTCGTGGGAGAAGCGGCATGAGCCTCGATCTGGTTCACCTCCTGATGATCCTGCTGGCGGCGTGGGGCAGTGGCCTCCTCGCCGTCCGCCTCGGCTTTCCCGCCATCCTGGGCGAGCTCGCGGCCGGCGTCGTGTTCGGCCCGGCGCTCTTGGGCTGGCTCGTCCCCAACGCCTCGATCAAGGTGCTCGCCGACCTGGGCGTGTACCTGCTCATGCTCTACATCGGGATGGAGATCCAGCCCCGCACGCTCTTCTCGGCCTCGCGGGCCGGGATGCTCGCGGCCATCGGCGGCTTCGCCGTGCCGTTCGCCGCGGGGGTCGGGCTCATGCTCTCCCTGGAATACTCCACATCGGCGGCGCTCTTCATGGGCATGGCGATGGGGGTCACCTCCCTCGCCACCAAGTCCCGGATCCTGATCGACCTGAACCTCCTCGGCACCCGGATCGCCAGCGTGCTGCTGGTGGGCGCCGTCTTCGCCGACACGCTGGCGCTGATGACCTTCGCCGCGATCCTGGCGCTCGCCTCGCAGGAGGCCGGCGCCGGCAACTGGATCGGTGTGGCCCTCACCGCCGTCAAGACCATCGTCTTCTTCGCGGCCGCGATCTTCCTCGGCATGCGGGTCTTCCCTTGGATCGGCCGACAGCTCGCCAAGTGGGAGCTGGGGAAGCGCACCAGCAACTTCACGATCGTGCTGATCGTGGCCCTCATGTTCGGCGAGCTGGCCGAGCTCACCGGGCTCCATGCGATCCTGGGCGCGTTCATCGCCGGGCTCTTCCTGCAGGAGGGCATCCTGCAGCGGAAGTGGTCCTACGAGATCACCGACGTGGTGCACGACCTCTCGATCGGGTTCCTGGCCCCGGTGTTCTTCGTCTCGGCCGGCTTCCATATCTCGATCACCGCGGTGATCGCCAACTGGGAGCTGCTGGTCCTCGTGGTGCTGCTCGCGACGCTGGGCAAGATCGTCGGCACCGCGCTGTTTTACCTCCCGAGCGGCTACGGCTGGCGGGAGGGCCTGACCGTCGGAGCCGGTATGAACGGCCGCGGGGCGGTCGAGGTGATCGTGGCCGAGATCGGCCTCGCGATGGGGCTCATCTCCCAGGAGGTGTTCTCGATCCTCGTCGTGATGGCCTTCGTCACCACCCTGTCCGTGCCGTTCATGTTGACCTGGCTGGTCAAGTGGCTCCGGGGGCGGAACGAGCTGGCCCCGGCGGCGACCGGGCGTCGCGGCGTCATCATCACTCCGGTCACGGGCGTCGGCCTCAAGCTGGCGGCCGTGGTCGCAGCCGACGGCGAATCGGTCACCTTCGTGGACCGACACCCGGCCGGGTGCCGCGATGCCGAGCTGAAGGGCTTCCGCACGGTGCACGGCGATGTCCTCGATCGGGACAGCCTGGCCGAGGCGGGCGCCCCGGACGCACGGATGATCGTCTCGCTCCTGGGCGACGAGCCGGTCTCCGTCGCGCTGGCGCGCTACGCACTGGTGGAGTTCGGCGTGCCGGAGTTCTACCTGCCCGGCGCCCCGCAAAAGGAGTCGGCGACGGAGTCGGAGGTGCAGCGTCTGGGCCTCCGGCGCCTGCTCATGACGGGCGAAGAGCTGATGCGGGTGCAGTTCCGGAGCGACCTGGACCGCTATGAAGTGAGCGAGGAAGTGGCCCCGGACCTGATGACCGGCGAGGAGACGCCGCTCGTCTTCGCTCCCGACGGCGAGGCGATTCCCCTGGGGTTCCGGCAGGACGGGGTGACCCGTCCACTCTTCCACGGCGCCACCCTGCATCCCGGGGCCGGCGTCTGGGTGCTGAAGCGCCCGCCCCAGGTGGAGCTGGCCGAGCCGAGGGCGCATGCGCTCGAGCTCCTCCGGGAGGCGGAGGTCGTGGACCTCATCGAGCCGCGCGATGCCGACGCCGTGGTCCGGGCGCTCGCCGGCCGGCTCGCCGCCTCCACGGCGCTCTCCGAGGACGACCTGCACCGGCTCCTCCAGGAGCGGGAGCAGACCATGACGACCGTCGTGGCGTCCGGCATCGCGGTCCCCCACGTGCTGGTCTCCGGGCTGGACGAGCCGGTGGTCGTGGTGGGACGCTGCCGGGAGGGGGTCGTGTTCGCGGAGGACCACCCGCCGGTCCACGCGTTCTTCGCCATCGCCAGCAACCCGCGGAAGCGGAAGCCCTACCTCTACCTGCTCTGGGCGATCTCCGCGGTCGCGTCGCTGGACGGCTTCCTGGAGCGATGGACGGAGGCGGAGGACGAGTCCCGGTTGACGCTGACCCTGCGGGCGCTGACGGCCGAGCTGGCCCGGCAGAGCGAGCCGGAGACCGAGGCCGTGACGCCGAGCGGCGGCGAGCGGCCCGCGTAGAGGAAACACCTACCCCACATCCCCGCCGAGCCCTGCGCCCGCCCGATCCGAGCCCGTTGTCCGGCCTGGGTCCGGGTGACCTCGGCGCCTCCCCCAGCTCCACCGGTCCCGTGGAACCTGCAGGCCCCCTCGGAGTACAAAGGTCAGGGAGGGGCCTTGCCTGGTCGCGCCCCTCGCCGGTGCGCTCCGCCGCGCCGGACCGACCGAC
>JBFIUJ010000247.1:0-4881 GCA_041607595.1 Gemmatimonadales bacterium
CCGCCGGCCGGCCGGCCGGGACCGTCGCGCCTACTGGCTGACGACGACGCCTTCCACTGTGACCGCCCGGGGGACGATGAGCCCCAAGGTGAGCCCGGTGAACAGCAGATCGCTCCAGCGGCTGCGGACCTTGATCCGCACGTCCGCCACACGCTTCCCCCCGACCAGCTGACTGGCCAGCGCCTTCTCGATCGAAGGCTGGGAGACCCTGATCACCCCCCAGAAGGCGAACACGGCGCGGGAGGTCACGGTAAACGGCTCACCCTGCGCCGGCTGGCCGGCCGGAGACGCGAGCGTCGCCGGGACGCCCAGCGAGGTGGCGTCGAAGGTCTGGGCGCAGCCGGGCAGCAGGGCCAGGGCCAGGGCCAGCGGAAGCAGGCGGGACGGGGTTGTCGGCACGCGGTGCGATCCTGGGTCGGACGGTGAACCGAGGCGCGCGGCGGGTCGAGCCGCGCGCCCCCGGAGTCGGCGGCGATGCGGGGTCAGAGCCCCGGCACCTTGAGGACGTATTTGGCGCCGAGGGAGAACACGGAGGGGGTGGCGCCGTCGGCCTTAACGTAATCGTAGGCTGCCCGGAAGCCGAGTCCGCTGAGCAGGGTGAAGTCGACGCCGGCGCTGAAGCCGAAGTTGACGTCGTTGTTCGAGTCGAGCCCGGTGGCGGAGATCCGGGTGAAGTCGAGGCGCGGCGCGAGCCAAGGCTTGATGGCGAGTGCCGGATTGGGGATCACCAGCGCGACGCCGACGCCCACCGGCACGTGGAGGGTGGTGATGTCTCCGATCAGGCCGTCCACCTTCCAGCGGGCCGCCCCGGCCTGGAGGGTGACCGAAAGTGGGATCAGCGGCCCACCGAAGATCTTGAGGTTGGCCGTGCCGCCGACGGAGGTGATGCTGCCGCCGTCACCCTGGGGGTTGTAGGTGGCAACCGAGCCGGTGACGCCGAAGGGGCCGAGGCCGAGCTGACCGGTGGCGCCGAGAGCCGTGCCCTTGCCCGCGTCCTGGTTGGGGAAGCCGACGTCGGCCGCGATCCCGATCCCGGTGCTGATCCCGCTGTTGATCACCGGCAGGTTCAGCATCTGCGCCTGGGCCGGGATGGTGAGCAGGGCCGCCGTCCCCAAGGCGATGAGCGTGCGTGTCATGCGTGCTCCGACGTTGTGGAAAGAAAGGGCCGGGCCGGTCCGGGCCTCAGCGCAGGAAGGCGACGCCGAACCCGATGCCTTCGTAGTCGCCCAGCGCCCCGCTCAATCTAGCCTCCACGCGGGGACTGAAGCGAACGTCCACCCCGACCCCGATCGCGAAGAGCACCTCGCTGACGTCCCCGAAGGTGGGGACCAGCACCGGGTGGAGGTAGGGCAGGACGCTGATCCTGGAGCCCTCGGGCTGGAGCCGGCGTCCGAGCGAGACCCCGACCGGGAGGTAGCCCAGGGCGATGCCGTCCCCCACGTTCACGCCGAGGCCCAGCGTGAGCGCCCCGTCGAGGGGGAACTCCTCGGTCTGCTCGAAGATCCGGGTGCGGAAGTCCACGCCGCCGAGGAGCCGGGTGCCCGACCCCGGGCCGCTCGCGTCGGCGAGCCCGGCGCGGAACCCGAAGTCGTAACTGCCCCGCCCGACGTGGTAGAGGGTCTCGAGCGCGAAGCCGGCGCCCGGATCGGACAGGGCGAAGGCGATCTCGTTGTTGCGGAAGGCGCGCTCGGGCGCGGTGAAGACGGGCGTGCCGGTCGTCTGGCCCGCGGCGGGCGCCGCGGCGAGAGCGAGGGCCGCGGCGAGGGCCCAGCCGTTAGGCCGCATCGGCCGCCTTCTCCACCCGCTCGGCCACGACGCGGACGACGTTGTCCACCACCTGGAGGAATCCGCCCTCCACGGCGAACCGTCGGTCGCCCGCCGAGGTGCGGACCGTGAGGGTCCCCCGGCCGAGCAGGGTCATGAACGGGGCGTGATTGCGCAGAATGCCGACCTCGCCGTCGAAGGCCGGGGCCACCACGGCCTCCGCCTCGCCCTCGAACATAGCGGACTCGGGAGAGATGACCGTGACCTGCATCACCCGGCCGCCAGCTTCTTGGCCTTCTCCACCGCGTCCTCGATCCCGCCCACCATGTAGAAGGCCTGTTCCGGCAGGTGGTCGAACTCGCCCGACAGGACGCGCTCGAAGCTGGAGATCGTCTCCTCCAGCTTCACGTAGATGCCGGCGAAGCCGGTGAACTGCTCGGCCACGAAGAACGGCTGGGAGAGGAACCGCTGGATCCGGCGCGCCCGCGCCACGATCAGCTTGTCCTCCTCGCTCAGCTCGTCCATGCCCAGGATGGCGATGATGTCCTGGAGGGCCTTGTAGCGCTGCAGCGTGCGCTGCACCCCGATGGCCACCTGGTAGTGGCGCTCCCCGATGAACTGCGGGTCCAGGATCCGGCTCGAGCTGTCGAGCGGGTCCACCGCGGGGTAGATGCCCAGCTCCGAGATGGCCCGCGAGAGCACCACGGTGGCGTCGAGGTGGGCGAAGGCCGTGGCCGGGGCCGGGTCGGTCAGGTCGTCGGCCGGCACGTAGATCGCCTGGACCGAGGTGATGGAGCCCTTGGTGGTGCTGGTGATCCGCTCCTGCAGATCGCCCATCTCGGTGGCGAGGGTCGGCTGGTAGCCGACCGCGCTGGGCATCCGTCCGAGCAGCGCCGAGACCTCGGAGCCGGCCTGGGTGAAGCGGAAGATGTTGTCGATGAAGAGCAGCACGTCCTGCCCCTCCACGTCCCGGAAGTACTCCGCCACCGTGAGGCCGGAGAGCCCGACCCGGAGGCGCGCGCCGGGGGGCTCGTTCATCTGGCCGTAGATCAGGGCGGCGGAGTTGATGACCCCGCTCTCCTTCATCTCCAGGTAGAGGTCGTTCCCCTCGCGCGTGCGCTCGCCGACCCCGCAGAAGACCGACTTCCCGCCGTGTCCCTTCGCCACGTTGTTGATCAGCTCCATGATCACCACCGTCTTGCCCACCCCGGCGCCCCCGAAGAGACCGATCTTGCCGCCCTTCACGAAGGGCGCGATCAGGTCGATGACCTTGATGCCGGTCTCGAAGACCTCGGTCTTGGGCTCCAGGTCGGTGAACTTGGGGGTGGGGCGGTGGATGGGCCACCGCTCGGTGTCCGCGGGGATGTCCGCCCCACCGTCCACCGGCTCACCCAGCACGTTGAGGATGCGCCCCAACGGGACAGACCCGACCGGCACCGTGATGGGGCCGCCGGAATCCACCACCGACATCCCCCGGACGACGCCGTCGGTGCTGCTCATCGCCACCGCGCGGACCTGGTTCTGGCCGATGTGCTGCTGCACCTCGGCGACCAGACGCACCGGGATGCCGCCGCTCGGGTCATCGACCACGAGCGCGTTGTAGATCTCGGGCAGCTTCTCGGGGTCGAACTCCACGTCCAGGACGGGACCGATGATCTGGACGACCTTGCCGATGTTCTGGGTAGCGATTGCCATGCCTTGTCCTGTCGAGGTGTCGATGTCCCCGCCGCCGGCGGGGGTCAAAGAAGATCAGCGGTCGGTTATTCGGCCAGCGCCGCCGCGCCGCCGACGATCTCGGCGATCTCCTGGGTGATCTGCGCCTGCCGCTGGCGGTTGTAGCTCCGCCGGAGCACTTCGATGATTTCGCCGGCGTTGTCGGTCGCGTTCTTCATGGCCGTCCGCCGAGCGCCGTGCTCCGCCGCCGCCGTCTCCACCAGCCCGCGGAAGAGCGCGTTGCGGACGTAGAGCGGCAGCAGCTGGGTCAGGATCGCGTCGGCGTCCGGGCGGAGCAGGTAGTCGGGGCGGCGCCCGCCGGCGGCGGCCGCGGCGACCGGCAGGACGCCCAGCGTGGTGGGAGGCGTGGAGAGCGCGCTCTGGAACTTGGCATACACCAGGTCGACGCTGGCGAGCTCGCCCGCGGCGAAGGCCGCGATGAGGGGGGCGGCGATCTCCTCGGCGTGCTCGACCGTCGGCTTGTCCCCGACGTCGATGCGCTGGGTGGCCATCGGCCGCCCGATGTAGCGGAAGAACCCGATCCCCTTCTTGCCGATGGCGTGGAGGTCCACGGTGTAACCCGCCCGCTCCAGCTCCTCCATCCGCCGTCGTCCCTCCTTGATCAGGTTCGCGTTGAAGCCGCCCGCGAGGCCCCGGTTGGAGGTGAGCACGATGACCGCCGCCCGCACCGGCCCGCCCTCGCCGGGGGTGCGCACCTGCCGCAACAGCGGAAAGCGCTCCGCCAGCTCGGGGGTGACCAGATCCGCGATCACCTGCTGGAGCGCCTCCGCGTACGGACGGGCGGCCACGACGCGGTCCTGGGCCCGCTTGAGCTTCGACGTGGCCACCAGCTCCATCGTCTTGGTGATCTTGCGGGTGTTCTGGACGGAGCGAATCCGTCCCTTGAGCTCCCTCGACTTCGCCATCTACTCGGCCCGGAAGAGCGGCTTGAAGGCGGCGATGGCGGCCTTGAGCTGGGCCGTGAGGCTCTCGTCCAGGGTCTTCTTGCTTCGCAGGCCGGCGAGCACCTCGCCGTGGGACGCCCGCAGGAACTCGAGGAACTCCTTTTCCCACTGGCGGATGTGCTTCACATCCACGTCGTCCATATAGCCGTTGGTGACCGCGTAGATGATCGCCACCTGCTCCTCGACCGGCACCGGACGGTACTGCGGCTGCTTGAGGACTTCCACGGTCCGGGCCCCCCGGGCCAGCTGCCGTTGGGTCGCGGCGTCGAGCTCGGAGCCGAACTGGGCGAACGCCTCCAGCTCCCGGTACTGCGCCAGGCTCAGCCGCAGCGGACCGGCCACCTGCTTCATCGCCTTGACCTGGGCGTTGCCGCCGACCCGGCTCACGCTGATGCCGGCGTCCACGGCGGGCCGCACGTTGGCGAAGAACAGGTCGGTC
>JBFIUJ010000248.1:0-4872 GCA_041607595.1 Gemmatimonadales bacterium
CGGTTCGTTTCAATTGTCCGGTCCTGCTCCGGGGGCTCCTCGACCCCCTCATGCAGGACTATCGGCGAGTCTCGTGCCAGACTTGATATGTCCCTGGAAACAAGGGATTTGGAGCAACTTGACCCGGCTTCCGGCGCCAAACGGCCGGGCGATACGCAACATCGGGTGTGGAAGGGGCTGGACGGCCGGCGCACGGCGGGGCACCTGGGATCCGACCATGACAACTTGTTGTCCTAGTACGGTTTAGCTAGCTTCCTCCGCCGCCCGGACCCCGGCGGCGCGCCTCGAGACAGGACTCCACTCCGATGATGCGACAGAGCCTCCTCTGGCTGTCCGAGCAGCGACGGATCTTCGACTTCGTGCGGCACAACCGCCTGGCGATGAAGTTCGCCCACCGGTTCGTGGCCGGGGAGACGGTCGCGGACGCGGTCGCCGCGGGGCGCGACCTCTCCGAGCGCGGCATCACCTCGACCCTGGACCTGCTCGGCGAGAGCGTGTCCCAGGAAGCGGACGCGGCGGCGGCGCGGGACACCTACCTCGCGATCCTCGAGTCCATGGCCGAGGCGGGCGTCGAGGTCAACGTGTCGGTGAAGCTCACCCAGATGGGGCTCGACATCGGCGACGATCTCTGCCACGCGAACATGGTGCGCATCCTGGAACGTGCGCGTTCGCTCGACGGGTTCGTGCGGATCGACATGGAGGGGTCGGCCTACACCCAGCGCACGCTCGACTTCTTCGCCGACCGGCTCTTCCCCGAATACGGGGCCCACACGGGGGTGGTGATCCAGTCCTGCCTCCGGCGGTCGGCGGACGACGTGGAGCGCCTGATCGCGCTGGGCGCCCGGGTGCGGCTCTGCAAGGGGGCCTACCTCGAGCCCCCCGAGATCGCCTACCCGGCCAAGGCGGACGTGGACCGCGCCTACCTGGCGCTGATGGAGCGGCTCCTGCGCGACGGCCGCTACCCCGGCCTCGCCACCCACGACACCCGCATCCTGGCCCGGGCCAAGGCGCTGGTGCAGCAGGAGGGGATCCCACCCGAGCGGTTCGAGTTCCAGATGCTCTTCGGCGTCCGGCGCGACGTGCAGCAGCGCCTCCGGCAGGAGGGCTATCGGCTCCGGGTCTACGTGCCCTTCGGCACCCAGTGGTATCCTTACCTGATGCGGCGGCTGGCCGAGCGGCCGGCCAACATCGCGTTCATCTTCGGCAACGTCATCCGGGAGTCGATCCCGGGTCTGTAGGCTCATGGAGATCACGTTGGGCGGCTACATGGCGAAGCACGGCCGGGCCGCCGCCTTCGGCGGCAACGACGGCCGGGCCTATTCCGTCGCCGTCTTCCTCGACGACGAGCCCAACGAGCGCGGCGTCTACGGCGCGGCACTCCTCTTCGTGCGCTGGGACGAGGCGGGCGCCGCCCCCAGCGGCCACGTGGAGACCGACTACCTGGCCTGGGGGGAGACGCCGGCGGAGGCGGAGGAGCGGATCAAGGCCCTGTCGCTCTATGACGTGAAGGACGCGCTCGATCGCGCGATCGCGGAGAGCCCGGGCGAATGGTGAGCGCCCGGCCGACCGGCATCGTGCTGGAGCGGGACGGAGCGGTCTACCGGGTCGCCACGGAGGAGGGCGAGGTCCGGGCCGTCCTCCAGGGGAAGCTCAAGCGCGATGCGCCACGGGTCGTCGTCGGGGACCGCGTGACCCTCGCGCGGGACGAGGGCACCGAGCTCCACGGCATCGCGGAGGTGGCCGAGCGGCGGAGCCTGCTGGCCCGCCGCGTCCCCGAGGGCCGAGGGCTCCGCCCGGTGGCGGCCAACGTGGATCAGGTCCTGGTGGTCGCGGCCACCACCGACCCGACCCCGATCCCCCAGCTGATCGACCGGCTCCTGGTCGTCGCGGAGGGGAACGACATCCCGGCCGGCGTGATCCTCAACAAGACCGACCTCGATCCCGGCGAGGCCCTCGCCGCCCGGATGGTCGCCGCGGGGTATCCGGTGTATCCCACCTGCGCCAAGACCGGCGCCGGGCTCGACCGGCTGAAGGCCGCACTGGTGGGCCGCGCCAGCGTGGTGACCGGCCCCTCCGGCGTCGGGAAGTCGAGCCTCCTCAACGCGATCCAGCCCGGGCTCCGGCTCCGGACCGCCGAGCTGAGCCGCAAGGTGAAGCGGGGCCGGCAGACCACCGTCGCCGCGGTGATGATCCCGCTCGGCGCCGGGGGCTACCTCGTGGATACGCCGGGGTTCAGCGAGGTGGGGATGTGGGGGCTCGAGCCGGGCGCCCTGGCCCAGTGCTTCCCCGAGATGCGCCCCCTGCTCGACGACTGCCGCTTCGCGGACTGCCGCCACCGGGCCGAGCCGGGATGCGCGGTGAAGCGCGCGGTCGAGGCCGGGGCGATGGCGGCGGACCGCTACGGCAGCTACCTGGCCCTGCTGGAGGAGCTCGAGGCGATGCCACGGGCCTGGGAGTAGCTCAGCCCTTTCGTCTCCAGCGGTCCGCGTCCCGCGTCTCCACCTTGTCCATCATCCGATCGAACGCCGCGTCCAGGTCGATCCCCTCCCGGTTCGCCATGCAGATCAGGACGAAGACGATGTCTGCCATCTCCAGGGCGAGGTCGCCCTCCGGCTCGCCCGGCTTCTTGGTCTTCTGCCCGAACCGGTGATTGATCTCGCGGGCCAGCTCGCCGACCTCCTCCGCGAGGCGGGCGACGTTGGTGAGCGGATCGAAGTAGCCGGCCTCGAACTGCGCGACCCAGCGGGCGACCCGCTCCTGCGCGGCGGCGAAGGCCATCGGGGTCAATCCCGCAGCGCCGCCAGCAGGGCCCGGCAAAACTGCGGCAGGTCGGCCGGGGTGCGGGACGAGATCAGGTTGCCGTCCACCACCACCGCGCTGTCCTCCCACTCCATGCCCGCGTTGACCAGGTCGTCCTTGATGGCCCTGACGCTCGTCCCCTTCCGGCCCTTGACGATGCCGGCCGAGATCGGGACCCACCCCGCGTGGCAGATGAACGCCACCGGCTTGCCCGCCTCGTGGATCTCGCGGGTGAGCCGCAGCACCGTGGGGGAGCGCCGGAGGATGTCGGGGGCGTAGCCGCCCGGGATCACCAGCGCGTCGAAATCCTCGGCCCGGACCTCGTCCACGGTCGTGTCCGGAGAGATCGGGTAGCCGCGCTTCCCCTGGTAGCTGGGCTCGCCCAGCCCGGCGACGACGCAGCTCGCACCCTCCTCCTCCAGCCGGATCTTCGGATACCAGAGCTCGAGGTCCTCGTACCAGGGTGCGGCGAAGAAGAGCACCCGCTTGTCGGTGAGCGTCATGGACGGACTCCTGGGGTGAGCGGACCGGCGGCGCCCTTGGCGACCGGGCCCCGGCCGGCAATAGTTCAGGTCGGCGCGGACCGCGCCGGTGAAACCTAACGCCGCGCCGCCCGACGGCGACGCGGATCGCCCCACCTCCGGACGGCCCCATGCGACCCCGCGACGCGATCCTCGCCAACCTCGAAGCCATCTACCGCGAGTCCTACGACCGGGCCAAGGAAGACGCGCAGCCGGCCCGCATGGCGGACCTCGACAACGCCTACATGCGGGACCAGCTGATGCTGGAGATCCTGCTCGACATCCGCGACCTGTTCGCCGTCACCCCCGCTGCCCCGGCCAAGGGCTCCTCCGCCCTGGAGCGGCTCGAGGCGCTCCGCCGCCTCGCCACCCGACGCTGAGGCGACCCACCGTGCGACTCCTCCCGCTCGCCCTGCTCTCCGCGTTGTCCCTCGCCTGTACCCCCCAGGCGGACCTCGTCGTCTACGGCCGGGTCTGGACCGGCGATTCCACTCGGCCCTGGGCCGTGGCCGTCGCCGTCCGCGGCGAACGGATCGTCGCCGTGGGCGAGAGCGCCGCGGTCGCGCGACGGTCGGGGCGGGGAACCGAGGTGCTCCGCGGAGCCATGGTCGTCCCCGGCTTCATGGACGACCACGCCCACTTCATGGGCGGAGGGTTCCAGCTGGCGAGCGTGGACCTCCGCGACGCCGCGAGCCCCCAGGAGTTCATCGCGCGGATCGGGGCCCACGCCGCCAGGCTGAGCCCGGGCGAGTGGATCCTGGGTGGGGACTGGGACCACCAGCGCTGGGCCGGGGCGCCGCTCCCCCGGCGCGATTGGATCGACTCGGTCACGCCCCGGAACCCGGTCTTCGTGAGCCGGCTCGACGGCCACATGGCCCTCGCCAACGGCGCGGCCCTGGGGCTTGCCGGGATCGCGGACCGCGCGCCCGACGTGGCGGGCGGCGTCTTGCTGCGGTATCCCTCCGGGGCGCCGACCGGGCTCCTCAAGGACAACGCGATGGACCCGGTGTGGGCGGTCGTGCCGGATCCTTCCCCCGGCCAGCGGGACTCTGCCCTGGCCCGCGCGCTGGCCCACGCCGCGGCCCGCGGGGTCACGACCGTCGCGGAGATGAATGGCGGCTGGACCAACCGCGCCGCCTACCTCCGCGCCAGCGCGGCGGGCCGGCTCACTGCGCGCGTCGCCCTCTACCACCCGCTCGCCGGATGGCGGGCGCT
This sequence comes from Gemmatimonadales bacterium, assembly GCA_041607595.1. GTDB lineage: Bacteria > Gemmatimonadota > Gemmatimonadetes > Gemmatimonadales > GWC2-71-9 > JBFIUJ01. The sequence continues at coordinate 4,536 of JBFIUJ010000248.1, forward strand.
CGCGGATACCGTCGCCGCCTCGGGACCGGGCGACGACCGCGTCTGGCTCGCCGGGCTGAAGGGCTTCGTGGACGGGTCGCTGGGGAGCGGCACCGCGCTCTTCGCGCACCCCTACGCGGACGAGCCGGACCGCCGCGGCGAGCTGGTGACGCCGGAGCCCGAGCTCCGGGCGGCCATCGGTGGGGCGGACTCGGCCGGGCTCCGGCTCGCGGTGCACGCGATCGGCGACGAGGCGAACCGCCTCCTCCTGGACGTGTTCGACAGCGTCGCCCGGGCGCACGGCCCGCGCGACCGCCGGTTCCGGATCGAGCACGCCCAGCACCTCCGGCCCGAGGAC
>JBFIUJ010000249.1:0-4807 GCA_041607595.1 Gemmatimonadales bacterium
CAGGGTGGCCAGCCGCATCGCGGTCGGGATGGTGTCGTTGGTGCTCTGGGCCATGTTGACGTGGTCGTTCGGGTGGACCGGGGCGTACGCACCCCGCGCCCCGCCCAGCAGCTCGTTGGCCCGGTTGGCCAGCACCTCGTTACAGTTCATGTTGTGGCTCGTGCCCGCGCCCGCCTGGTAGGGATCCACCACGAACTGGTCGCGGTGCCGGCCGCCCAGCACCTCATCCGCCGCCTGGACGATCGCGTCCGCCAGCCGGGGCTCGAGCCGCCCCGTCTCCCGATGCGTCAGGGCGGCGGAGCGCTTGATCCAGATCATGGCGTCCACGAACGCGGGGAGCGGTCGCAGGCCGGAGATCGGGAAGTTCTCCATCGCCCGGAGGGTCTGGATGCCGTAGAGGGCGTCTGCCGGAACGGCCTTCTCGCCGAGGGGGTCCTTCTCGATGCGCGTGGTCATGGAATCCCAAACCGTTGCCAAGCTCACGACGGCGCCAGCCGCTCGGAGCGGGGAGGAAGGCGAATGCCGGACATCGGCAAGCGAATCTCGGACGCGGCGGTGTTCGACCCGGGGCGGGCCACCAAGGCGGATCTCTTCGCCGGTGCGCACCTGTTCGTCGGCCTCAACTGCTTCGAGCCGGGCCAGACCCAGCGCGTCCACACCCATGCGGGCGCGGACAAATTCTATCTGATCATATCGGGAAAGGCGAGGATGACGGTGGGCGACGCGAGCCTCGAGGCCGAGGCCGGCACCGTGGTCTGGGCGCCGGCGGACGTGCCCCACGGCGTGGCGGAGGCGCTGGAGCGGACCGTTATGCTCGTGGCCATCGCCCCACCGCCTTCCCGCTAGGCCGGCGGCGCCTCGCCCGCCGCTCGGCCGCCCGGCAGCCACCCCCGCACGATGCGCCACCCGTGGCGGTGGACCGCGAGGCCCACGCCCAGCAGCACGCCCACGCCAGTGGTGTAGAAGCGCCACCAGAGCAGGGTCGTGGCCTCGGCCGCCCCGAAGTCGCCCGCGGCTCCGGCCAGGAAGCCCACGTCCACCGCCCCCACCCCCGACGGCAGCGGCCGGACCAGCTGGCTGTAGAGCAGGCCGAAGGACCCGAGAGCGGTCGGGCCGACCGCTGGGGGGTCGGCGAGCGCCAGGGCCAACACCGGGAGGATCGCGGTGCGGGCGACCACGTTGACGAGCGAGAGCGGCGCACTCGCCGCGATCGGCCACCACGGCATCCGCCGCCAGTACACCCGGATCCGCTGGACCGGTCGGCGCACCAGACGCCGCCCCCCCGCCCGGCGACGGGCCAGGATCCACAGGGCCACCGCAGCGAACGCGATGCCGACGATCCAGGGCCAGAGGAGTATCAGCTCCCGGCGGACCGCGGGCCCAATGGTCGCCCACCACTCGGGCGCGTGGCGCCAGGCAAGCACTCCGCCCACGCCGAGCACGAGAGGCCACGCCGCCAGGACCTCGTAGCTGATCGCGACGAACGCCGCCGGCGCCGGCACCCGCCCCTCCAACAGCCCGAAGAGCCGGGCAGGCTCACCGCCCAGCCGCAGCGGGGTCAAGGCGCAGCCCGCCTCACCGTACGCGTTGAGCGCGAACGATTGGCGGAAGCTGAGCCGATGGCCCAGACCGCGCACCAGCCATTGGATGCGGAACGCGCGGGCCACGAGGTCGAGCGCGGTGAGGGCGGCACAGACGAGGTGCGCCTGGAGGGGGGTCACCGCGCGTGCTCTCCCCCCGCGACCTGGCGGTAGAGATCGAACAGTCGGTCCAGCGCCGGCTCCCAGCCGCAGTGCCGCTCGGCATAGGCGCGCGCCCGCGCCGCCAGCGGCGGGCGCGGGGCCCGGAGGATCCCACTCGCCGCCTCCGCCATGCCGGCCGAGTCACCCACTGGGTAGGTCGCGCCGGCGCCGGAGGCGATCACGTGGTCGGCCACGGCTCCCTGGTCCACCGACACGACCGGCGTGCCGGACGCCAGGGCTTCCACCGCCGACAGACCGAAGGTCTCGACCGGCCCGGGGGCGACGTAGAGATCGGCGCCGGCGAGGAGATCCGCGAGGCGGTCGCGGTTCCGCTCATGCGGCAGCCAGGTGACGCCCGCGGCCTCGTCCATCGCCCGATAGTAGCGCCGCGAGGGTCCGTCCCCCACGATCACGAGCCGGACGCCGGTGCGCGCCTCCACGATCGGCCAGGCCCGCAGCACTGTGTCCAGCGCTTTTTCCCGAGCCACCCGGCCGACGAATAGGGCGTAGCGGCCCTCCAGCGGGACGGCGCCCCGCTCGGCTCGGCGCTCCGGCCGGAAGCGGTCCAGCTCCACCCCGAGCGGCACGGCCCTGACGTCGCGCACCCCGGCATCCCGAAGCAGCCGAGCGGTGGCCTCGCTCCCCACGAGGGTCGCCCGAAACCCTCGGCTCAGCCGGCGCACGTAGCTCCAGCCGAGGCGCTCCAGGCCCCGTGCGGTCCGGGACGCGCGGGCGGGATCGGGGGCGGCCATCCGGGGGAACACGCTGTGGGAGAACCAGACGAGCGGGATCCGCGCCTGCCGGTTGGCCCAGCGCACGACCCACGGGACAAGGAAGGGGCTCCCCACTTCGACCAGGTCGGGCCGCTCGTGGGTGAGGATCCGGCGCACGGTGCCGGCGTTCAGCAGGAATCGGTAGGGCCGCTGGCTGGGGATCGCGGGACCGCGCAGGTGATAGCATCGCACGCCGTCGGTCTCGGTGAAGCCGGACGCGGTCCCCGGCACGACCAACACCTGCCGTAGCGCGGGGTGTGCCTCGACGTAGGCGGCCTTCCGGAGCAAGTAGGTTCGGATGCCGCCGCTGGTCGCGGCGAAGTACTTGGTGATGTCGAGGATCGTGAACGCGGCGTCGGGCCGCCGTGGAGGCGGGAGCCGTTCCCGATCGAACTGGCGCGGCGGCTCCTCCAGCAGGGCCGCCTCGACCTCGCTCATGGGGGACCTGCTCGGTCACCCACCGTGTAGGTGACCTCGCGGTAGGCTCGAAATCCCCGCGCCAGGTAATTGGGCAGGGCGGCCGGTCCGTCCAGGGTGCAGGTGTGCAGCCACACGCGCCGGGCCCCGCCATGCCAGGCGCGGCGCACCGCATCGCTCAGCAGCCACTTGCCCCACCCACGGCCGTGGAAGCCCGCGAGGAGGCCGAAGTAGGCGATCTCGACCGAGGCGTCGGAATGGCGCTGCAGCTCGTAGAAGCCGGCCGGATCTTCCCCTCGGGAGAGCACGCATACCGAGACCGCGTCACTCGCGAGGTGATCCCGCAGCTCGGCGTCGGTCCAGCGGAGCCGGTCCACCCAGTAGTACGCCTTCCCGACGGCTTCGTAGAGGAAGCGGTAGCGGTCGATCGGGCACGGCCGATCCTCCTGGACGCCGAGCGCTTCCTCCGGCCTCGGGGCGGACCGGAGGTCGGACGGATCGGTCATTTCGAGGTAGGTCCGGGTGGCCTCGCGGAGAGCCATGGGCGCCCGTCAGTCGGAGCAGTCGCCGAGGGGATAGACCGTGCCACAGTTGGGACAGGGATTCTTGCAGCCCCAGGCCCGGGAGGGGACCTGGAACCCACAGCGGTTGCAGCTCAGCGCCTCGCCCGGGGCGGCGGCCGGCATGCGCTCGGTGCGCTCGCCGGAGGCCTGGGGGCGAGGCTCATCCAATCGTCAACGCTCCTGTGAGGAACGGGTTCGTGCGCCGCTCGGCCCCGATGGTGGTCTCGGGACCGTGTCCGCTGTAGACGACCGTGTCGTCCGGCAGCGGGAGGAGCGTGCTGCGGATGGAGTGGAGCAGGGTGGCCGTGTCTCCCCCGGGGAGGTCGGTCCGGCCGACCGATCCGGCGAAGAGGACGTCGCCGCCGAAGACGATGCCGTCGCCCAGCAGGCTCACGCTGCCGGGCGAGTGCCCCGGCGTGTGACGCACGGCGAACCGAAAACGGCCGACCGCCAGCTCGTCGCCCTCGGCCAATTCGGCATCGGGCGGAGGCGGCGCCTCGAGGCGCAGGCCCATCCAGGCGCCCTGGTCCGGCAGCGCGTCGTAGAGCGGCCGGTCGAGCGGGTGGAGGTGCACCGCCGCGCCGGTGGCGCGCTTGACCGCGGCCACTCCCATGATGTGGTCCACGTGGGCGTGGGTGAGCCAGATGCCGGTCAGGGTGCAGCCGCTCCGCCGCAGGGCGGAGAGGAACAGGCCCGCGTCTTCCCCGGGATCGATCAGCACCGCCTCTCGGCGCTCGGCATCCGCCAGGAGGTAGCAGTTCTCGAGGAACTGCCCGTTGGTGAGCATGACGACGTCCAGGTCAGACACCGACGCGGTCCTTCCGCTCGGCCAAGTACTTCTCGACCGCGATCGCCGCCGTGGTGGCATCGCCGACGGCGGTGGTGATCTGGCGGGTGAGCTGGACCCGGAGGTCGCCCGCGGCGAAGAGGCCGGGAATCGAGGTCATCATCCGATCGTCGGTGACCATGTAGCCCGAGGCATCGTGCTCGAAGTGCTCCTTCACCAGGCCCGAGTTGGGGGTGAACCCGATGAGGATGAAGCAGCCGGTCGCCGCGAGGGTCGACGCCGCTCCGGTCTCGGTGTCTTCCAGGGTCAGGGACTGCATCCCCTGGGGCGAGCCGTCGATGCGGGTCACCACCTTGTTCCAGATCACCTCGATCTTCGGGTTCGCGAACAGGCGTTGCTGCAGGATCTTGGAGGCCCGGAACTCGTCCCGGCGGTGGATGATGTAGACCTTCTCGGCGTAGCGGGTCAGGTAGGCCGCCTCCTCGACGGCGGCGTCCCCGCCCCCCACGACGGCGATCGTGTCGC
>JBFIUJ010000250.1:0-4772 GCA_041607595.1 Gemmatimonadales bacterium
CACCCGGTCCTACTTCCACGCGGAGCTCGGCTGCCCCCGGGCCACGGTGGACTTCCTCCGTTCGATCATGCCGCTCAAGCGGGTGGACGAGATCTACACCTCGCTCGGGTACAACAAGCATGGGAAGACCGAGCTGTACCGCAACCTGCTCCGGCACCTGGACGAGTCCGACGGTCGGTTCGAGATCGCCGAGGGCGATCGCGGCCTGGTGATGTCGGTGTTCGCGCTGCCGTCGTTCCAGATCGTGTTCAAGATCATCAAGGATCGATTCGGGGCGCCGAAGACCACGACCCGTCGGGCCGTGATGGAGAAGTACCAGCTGGTCTTCGTGCGGGACCGGGTCGGGCGCCTCGCGGACGCCCAGGAGTTCGAGCACATGGCCTTCCGTCGCGACCGGTTCCCCCAGGAGCTGCTCGATGAGCTGCTCGCCGAGGCGGCCGGGACGGTGAGCGTGGACGGGGACCGCGTGGTGTTCACGCACCTGTACACCGAGCGGCGGGTGACGCCGCTCAACCTGTACCTCAGGTACGCCGAGCCGGCCCGCGCCCTCGAGGCCGTGCTGGACTACGGCAACGCGATCCGGGACCTCGCCGCCGCCAACATCTTCACCGGGGACATGCTGCTCAAGAACTTCGGGGTGACCCGCCACGGCCGCGTCATCTTCTACGACTACGACGAGCTGTGCCTCCTCACCGACTGCCAGTTCCGGGTGATGCCCGAGCCCAGCGACCCCCTCGAGGAGATGGCCGCCGAGCCGTGGTTCTACGTGGGGGAGCGGGACGTCTTCCCCGAGGAGTTCCGCCACTTCCTGGGACTGCCGGGAGCGCTGGGCGAGGCCTTCGGCCAGGCCCACGGCGAGCTCCTCGACGTCCGGTTCTGGCGGGCGATGCAGGAGCGGCAGCGGGCCGGGGAGATCGTGGACGTGTTCCCCTACCGGGCGGCCCACCGCCTGCGGCCCAACGGCCTGCCTTGACAATTCCGACAATCTCATTCGTATTTAGCGGTCCCGGCCCTGTCGCGCGAGGCCGCCGTCGCCTGGAGGGTCCGCGCCCGCGGCCGGCACATCCGTCCGGTGCAAGGAGGCAAGCATGGCCAAGTCCAAGGCGATTCCCGACGTCATCCCCATCGAGCAGCGGAAGTACGCCCACCCCGAGGTCCTGGTCTCGACTGCCTGGGTGGCCGACCACCTGGAGGATCCCAAGGTCCGGCTCCTGGAGTCGGACGAAGACGTCCTACTCTACGAGACCGGGCACATCCCCGGGGCGCTGAAGATCGACTGGGTCGATGACCTGAACGATCCCATCCTCCGTGATTACCTGGATCACGGTCGGCTCCAACAGCTTCTGCGCCGCCTCGGCGTCGGCGACGACACGACGATCGTCCTCTACGGCGACAAGAACAACTGGTGGGCGACGTACGCCTTCTGGGTGCTGAGGCTCTTCGGGCTCGAGCGTCTGCGGATCATGGACGGCGGGCGCGCCCGCTGGGAGCAGGAGGGCCGTCCCTTGGTCACCACGGTCCCGACGCATCCGGCCGGAGGCATCACCGTGCGTCCCCGGGATGACCGGATGCTCCGCGCCTTCCGCGAGCAAGTCCAGAGTCACGTGCAGGCCCGTGGGCCGCTGGTGGACGTGCGCAGCCCGGAGGAGTATCGGGGCGAGCGGCTCCACATGCCGGACTACCCCAACGAGGGCGCCCTGCGGGGTGGCCACATTCCGGGGGCCCGGAGCATTCCGTGGGGCCGGGCGGTGACGCCGGAGACCCACACTTTTCGGCCGGCCTCCGAGCTGAAGACGATCTATCAGGAGGAGAACGGCCTCGGGCCGGGTGACGACGTGATCGTCTACTGCCGGATCGGCGAGCGGTCTTCCCACACCTGGTTCGCCCTCACCTACCTGCTGGGATTCACCTCGGTGCGGAACTACGACGGATCCTGGACCGAATGGGGCAACTCGGTGCGCGCGCCGATCGAGAAGCCGTGACCGTCCTCGATCGCGAGACCCGGGTGGCGGCGCTCGTGGACCACGCGCGCCGTCCCCGTCACCGAGGGCGCCTCGACCCGGCCGACGCCACGGTGGCCGGGGGAAACCCGGGCTGCGGCGACGTCGTGACCGTATTCCTCCGGGTCGAACCCGCGGCGGACCGCATCCTCGCGATGTCCTTCGAGGGCACCGGCTGTACACTGAGTCAGGCCGCGGCCTCCATCGTGGCCGATCGGGTGAACCGTGAGCCGGTGAGCTTCGACGCGGTCGAATCGTGGAGCGACCGCGCGTTGGTAGAGCAGCTCGGGCGGGATCTGGTCGGCTCCCGGCACCGCTGCGCCACGCTCACGCTCGGTATCCTGAAGCGCGCCGTGCGGCTCCTCCGGACCGAGCAACGCCTCCGCGCGGCAGGGCACTCGGAGGCGGACGTCCGCCGGCTGATCGCGGCGGTGGCCAACCGCGGCTAGCGCCCCCTGTCGGGACACGCTGGACCGCTTATCATAGGGGCGACCGCCGGTCGCCCCTTCGTGTCCCGCCCTCCGGAGTGCCGCATGGTTCTGGCTCTCGATCCCGACCCGCCTCCGCTCGCCCCGGCCGGCGGGCGGCCCATCCGGCTTCAGGCGGCCGCACCGGGCGGGCGCGGCGACGGCGTCGGGATCGTCGGCCCCGTCGCCCTCGAGAGCCCTCCCCAGACGTCCACCCGTTGATCGTCGAACGCCGTCGAGCTCGGCTCCGGTCGAGCATTGTGCCGCTCCTGGTGGGGCTGGCGGGGTGCGCGGGGGCCGTGCTCCCGCCGGGCCCACCCCCGCCCGTGCCGGCGCCCGGCGAGGTCGTGGCGACGCTCTTCCTGATCGGCGACGCGGGCGCCCCGAAGCCCGACGATCCGGTGCTGCGGGCCTTGGGCCGCGCCGTGGGCGACGCCGGGCCCGACGCGCTGACCGTCTTCCTCGGGGACAACGTCTATCCCCGCGGGATCCCCGAGGCGGAGGCCCCGGAACGGGCGGAGGCCGAGCGCCGGCTCCTGGTTCAGGTCGCCGCGGTGCGCGAGGCAGGCGGGCGCGCGGTGTTCATCCCGGGGAACCATGACTGGGCCAAGCACGGGCCCACCGGCTGGGACGCTGTCCGTCGCCAGGCGGACCTGATCGCGCGGGAGGGCGGAGGACGCGTCCGGCTCGTGCCGGAGGGCGGCTGTCCCGGCCCCGCGGCGGTCGACGTCGGGGATCGGCTGCGCGTGCTGGCCCTGGACACCCACTGGTGGCTCCATGGTGGCCCACGGCCCGAGCACCCCGACTCCGAGTGCCCGGCGGACGACGAGGGCGAGGTCACGGCCCTCGTGCGCACCATGCTCCTGGGCGACACGAGCCGCACCGTGGTGGTGGTGGGGCACCACCCCTTCGCCTCGGGCGGCGAGCACGGAGGGAACTTCCTGTGGACGGACCATCTCTTCCCGCTGCGCGCGGTCAAGCGGTGGCTCTGGATCCCGCTGCCGGTCATCGGGTCGCTCTACCCGCTGTCCCGGCAATGGGGGATCTCCAACCAGGACATGCCCGGACCGGTGAACCGCCGCATGCGCGATTCCCTGAACGCCGCCTTCACCGCCCGGCCTCCGCTCCTCTACGTCTCCGGGCACGAGCACAACCTCCAGCTGCACGTGGGCTCGTCGGCCCGCTGGATCGCGGTGAGCGGCACCGGCTATTACGGCCATGTCAGCCCATCGTTCCGGAAATCGTCTACGGTGTTCGCCGTGTCGCGGAGCGGCTTCCTGCGACTCGACCTCACTCGGACGGGCAGCGCCCGACTCGGCGCCATTGCGGTGGAGTCGGACGGGAGCGCCCGGGAGGTGTTCGCGCAATGGCTCGAATGATCTCGACCTCCGCCCCGTTCGGCACGGCCCTGATCGTCCTCCTGGTCGCGGGAGCGGGCAACGCGCCGGCCCAGGACGCCATCCCCGCACGCGACAGCGCCCGGATCGCCCCTGGCGCCCGTTACCGCGCCTCGGGCCTGCACCGCTTCTTCTTCGGCAGCGACTACCGGGCGCTCTGGACCACCCCCGTCACCGTGCCCGTCCTCGACCTCGAGCGCTTCGGCGGCGGGCTCACCGTCCTCAGCAAGGGTGGGGGGCAGCAGACCCTCTCGCTCCGCTTCCGGGCCGCCGACGGCCGTCTCTGGTCCTTCCGGTCCATCGACAAGGACCCCACCAGCGTGCTGCCGCCCGACCTGCAGGGGACCATCGCCGATCGGGTGGTCCAGGACCAGATCAGCGCCGCCCAACCGATCGGCCCCGTCGTCGTGGTCCCCTTCCTCGAGGCCGCCGGCGTCCTCCACACCTCGCCCGTCGTGGTCGCGCTGCCCGACCACCCGGGCCTCGGCCAGTGGCGCCAGGAGTTCGCCGGCATGCTCGGCACCTTCGAGGAGCGGGCCCAGACCGGCGCCAACCCGACGCCGGGCTTCGAAGGGTTTGATCGGCTGCTGGACAGCGATCCGCTGCTCGAGCTGATGGCCGCCGATCCTGCCGAGCGGGTGGACGCCTCGGCATTCCTCACGGCGCGCCTCGTGGATCTCTTCATCGGCGACTGGGACCGCCATCGGGGCCAGTGGCGGTGGGCCAAGCCCCGCGGACCGCCGAACCTCCCCTGGCGCCCGGTCCCGGAGGATCGCGATCAGGCCTTCGTTCGCTTCGACGGCCTGCTGCTGGGGATCGCCCGCCACGCACAGCCGCAGCTGGTGAAGTTCGGCGACGCCTACCCCGCACCCATCGGGCCGACCTGGAACGGCCGGGATCTCGACCGC
>JBFIUJ010000251.1:0-4767 GCA_041607595.1 Gemmatimonadales bacterium
GCGCTCCGCCGGCAAGGCGATGGTATTCGTCACGGCCACCTCGGTCACCGGGGAGGCCTTGAGGCGCTCGACCGCCGGCCCCGAGAGGAGCGGGTGCGTGGCGCAACAGTAGATGTCCTCCGCGCCCAGCCGCTTCAGGGCGTACACCGCCTCGGACATCGTGCCGGCGGTGTCGATCATGTCGTCGGGGATGATGCAGTCCCGACCCTTCACGTCGCCCACCACGTTCACCACCTCCGCCACGTTGGCCGAGGGCCGCCGCTTGTCGATGATCGCCAGCGAGGCGTTCAGCCGCTTGGCGAAGCCCCGGGCCATCTTGGCCGCGCCCACGTCGCTCGCGACGATCACCAGGTCTCGAAGCGACTTCTGCCGGTAGTGGTTCACGAACACCGGCGCGGCGTAGAGGTGGTCCACCGGGAGGTCGAAGAACCCCTGGAGCTGATGCTGGTGGAAGTCCATCGCCAGCACCCGGTCGGCCCCCGCCAGGGACACCATGTTGGCCATCAGCTTGGCGCTGATCGCGACGCGGGGCTGGTCCTTGCGGTCCTGCCGCGCGTACCCGAAGTAGGGGATCACCGCCGTCACCCGCGCCGCGCTCGCCCGCTTGGCCGCGTCCATCAGGAGCAGGAGCTCCATCAGGTTCTCGGCCGGCGGGTTGGTGGGCTGGATGATGTAGACGTCCCGCCCCCGCACGTTCTCGTCGATCTTGACGAAGATCTCGCCGTCCGCGAACCGCCGCAGGGTCACCTGGCAGAGCGGCTGGTCCAGATGGCTCGCCACCTCCTCGGCGAGCGGCCGATTGACCGACCCGGCGAGCAGCATCATGTGCGAACGGGCGAGCGAGATCTGCGGCATGGCTATAGCCCCCAAAAATAGCCGGGTATCGGCCGATGCGTCAACCGGAACGACGACCCTCGGCGGAGCCGCCGGCGACACCCCTCGGACCCATCCGGCGGGCGTCGCATTCCCCCATCGCCGGGACTACCTTTCCGGCCGCCGCTGCCCCGTCGTCCAACGGCAGGACACATGACTTTGGATCATGGAATCGTGGTTCGAATCCACGCGGGGCAATCCCACCCGCACCCCCCCGGCTCACGACGGACCCGACGGATCCCGCGCGAGGGACTCCGCAGGGAGTAGCTCCCCATACTTCGGACCGAGCTGCTGCCGGGCATCGTCCCGGTCCCGGGCCGAGCGATAGACCGCGAACAGGGCTGAGCCCGACCCGCTCATCCGGCACAGGAGCGGCTGAGTCCCCACCATCGCCTCGAAGGCCGCCCGCACGGCCGGCCGCCGGGCGAACACCGCCGCTTCGAAGTCGTTTCCCGCCATCCGGGCCACGTCGCCCCAGCGCCGGAGCCCTTCCGGCTCGAGCGCCACCGCCCCCCGGCGCCCGGCGGTGGCACGCGCCTCATCGACCCAGCGGTAGGCCTCCGCGGTCGCCACCCGCTCCGCGGGGACACAGAGGAGGATCGGGGCCGCCGGCAGGGCCGGCAGCCGGAGCAGCCGCTCCCCGTGACCCCACCCCAGCGCCAGGGGCGCGCCGCTCAGGAAGAAGGGGACGTCGCTGCCCAGCCGGGCGGCGAACTGCAGCAGCTCGTGCCGGGGGACCGCGTCTCCCGCGAGGCGGTTCACCGCCAGGAGCGCCGCCGCCGCGTCGCTGGACCCGCCGCCGAGCCCGGCCCCGGCGGGGATGCGCTTCCGGAGCGCGAGATGCACGCCGAACCGGCGCCCCGTCGCCGCCAGCACCAGGTCCGCCGCGCGCAGCGCGAGGTTCTGGGCGGGCGGGCCGACGTCCTCGCCCTCCACCGCGATCGTGGTCTCTCCCGGCTCCCGCCGCTCGACGGCCAGGTCGTCCGCCAGATCGACGAGGCAGAACAGGGTCTCCAGGCCGTGGTAGCCGTCGTCCTCCCGGGCGAGGATCCGGAGGAAGAGGTTCAGCTTGGCGTGGGCCCGGATGGTCACCGCGTCAGCCATCGGCCGGGGCCTCCCGCAGCACGCGCAGCCCGAGGTGCGTGCGCCAGAGGGACCACAGCCCCAGGAGGGTGATCGGCAGGAACGTGGTCACGTGGTAGGCGATCGCGTAGGAGAGGGCGACGTCGGGCGCCACCGCGTAGAGGGCGAGCGCGGCCTGGATCACGACCTCGAACCACCCGAGGAACCCGGGGGTCGGCACCGGGACGGAGATCCCCAGCGTGAGCACGCCCTGCAGCAGGAGGGCGCCGGTGAAGCCGACCGGGAGGTCGAAGGCGCGGAAGGCGAGATAGAAGGACCCCGCGTTGATCACCCAGAGCACCACCGACCACGCGATCACGCCGGCCAGGCGGCCCGGCGCCCGGAGGACACCGAGCCCCGCCCGGACGCCCTCGACCAGCCCGACGAGCCGCCCCGCCAGCGCGGGCCAGGGGACGAGCCGCCGGATCAGTCCCTCCGCGGCGACCGGGAAGGCCACCACCAGCCCGGCGGCGACCAGCGCGGCAGCGCAGAGCAGGGCCGCCAGCGCGGCCAGCCGGGCGACCGGGACCCCGGCGACCCGGACGTCGGCCGGCAGGCCTGGCGCGAGCAGGGAGAGGGTGAGGAGGAACACCATGGCGAGGCCGTCGAACACCCGCTCGACCGCGATGGACGAGAACGCGGTGGTGACCCGCACTCCGGCCAGGCGCCCGGCCGAGTAGGCCCGCACCAGCTCCCCGGCACGGAACGGCATGATGTTGTTGGCCATGAAGCCCATGGCGACGGCGTGCCAGAGCGGGCGGAAGGGAAGCGTCCCTCCCTCGGGACCGCGGAGCAGGAGCCGCCACCGGAAGAGCCGGAGGGGAAAGAGGCTCGTCGCCACCAGCACGGCGGCGAGGAGGTACCCCACCCGCACGCCGGCCAGGTGGCGGCCGACGTCGGCCAGGGCGACCCCGCGAAGGGCCCACCACAGGAGACCGAGGGTGACGAGGGCGACGACGGCGGCACGCCAGTAGGGGTGGCGCGCTGGCCCTCCTCCCCCCTCCGCCGGCGGCCTAGCCGGTGGTGTCAAGGGCGAGCGGTACCAGGTCGAGGAGCTCGTCGATCAGGGGTCGCAGCTCGGCCAGGTCCTCCTTGCGCGAGAGGCGCGAGGTCAGCTCTCCCCGCAGCACGGCGGCCCGCTCCAGCGCTGCGTGACCCCGGTAGCAGAGCTCGGCGATGTCCACGATGCCGTCCGCCTCGCCGAGCTCCACCATCTCCGCGATGCCGATCTCCTCGCCGGCCATCTCGGCCGCTGCCGGCTGGGCCGGCTCCATGCCCGGCGGGAAGATGAGCGGGAGACCGGCGGCCGGGCCGGACCGGCGGGCCGGGGCCTCCGCGTCCGGCTCACGCGCCTCGGCCTCGGGCACCACGGCGAGCCCGAGCAGCGCGTCCAGGGAAGGGGTCTCCCGCCGTCGCTGGCGCAGGAGCCTGGCGTAGGTGACGAAGCTCCCCGCCAGGTCCGCGCTCTCGGTCTCGAACGGAGCCTCGCCGATCCGCTCGAGCGCCGTGGGCGCCGGGGGCTCCGGGGCGGGTGGAGGACTTGGGGCCCGAATCGGCACGACCCTGGGCTCGGCGGGCGGCGGGGGCGGCGGTGTGGGTGTGACGGCCGCGATCGCCGGGGACTCCTCGGGCTCGAAGGGCTCGGGCAGGTCGATCGACGGCTCGGCCGCTTCCGGCACCGCCACGGCGGGCGGGGCCTCGGACTCCGCGGCCACGGGCTCGTGGTCTGCGGCACGCGGGGCCTTCGTGTCCGTCGGCGCTTCGGGAGCTTCCTCCGCGACGGGCTCGATCTCGGGCACGAGCTCCGTCTGCAGCGCCTCGAGCGCGTGGGCGGCGGCGGACCGGTCGCTGCCTTCGGTCTGGGCTCGCAGGATGGCGCCGGCGCGCTCGAGCGCGTCGGCGAACTGCTGGGGGGCTCGCGCGGCCTCGCCCGCGGCGATGCGCTCGACCGACCAGCGCCCGAAGCCCTCGAGCGCGATCTCGAGCGGCCCGTGGGCCGTGCCGGTGGGGCGGAGGACGCCGACCAGGTTGAAGAGCCGGAGGTCCCGCTGCGCTTCGGTCGCCGTCTCGCGCAGCTCCGCCGCGGCGAGCACGAGGTTCTCGCCGCGGCTCACCAGATCGACCGTGCGGAGCGGGACCGCGGGTGCCGAGGCTCGAGGCCCGCGGGCGACGACGCTGGCCTCGTCCTTCGGGGCCAGGCTCTCCAGGGTCACCACGTCCGCCTCGACCACGAAGACCTCGAGCAGGAGCCGCCCGAGCCGGCGCGCCTCGGGAGCGTCGGGATCGGGCGAGCCGTGATCGGCCACGTCGCGGGAGGCGCGGGTGAGGGCGTCGGCCGCCGCCTCGAAGACCTCGGCCACGTCGGGGGGCGGGGCGAACATGCGGCCCAGCTCGCCGGCGGTGAGCTCCAGGCTGTCGAGCAGCTCGGGGAGCGGGGAGAGGTCGCTCAGCGCCGCGAGCCCGCGCAGGGACTGCATCCGCCGGAGCACCGTCTGGACCGGCTCGCGGGCCTCCGGGGTCAGGCGGAGGGCCCGAGCCGCGCGGTCGAGCGCACTCGCCACGAGGGCGCCTTCCCGCGCGACGAAGGCGCGGACGCCACTGTGGAGGTCGGGGGGCTCGGCGGCCGGCGCGGCGCCGCGGGTGGTGGGGAGCGGCGCGCCGGACATCGTCTCGAGGTCCCGCGCCACCCGCTCCGCGCGGGCGGTCTCGGCGTCTCCCCACTGACGGGTGCGCCGCACGAGGGCCTTGAACTCCTCGATCGCCAGGGCGGCC
>JBFIUJ010000252.1:0-4766 GCA_041607595.1 Gemmatimonadales bacterium
AAGCGTTCCGCCGGCTCACCGCCCACGATCCCGATCACGTGGGGGCGCACTTCTACACCGGGGTCGCGCTCGCCCGGCTGCGCCGCTATCCCGATGCCGTGAAGGCCTGGGAGCTCGTCATCCGGCTCGATCCCGGCGGCCCGTTCGCGCAGCGTGCGCGCAAGCACGCCCGCACGGCCGTTGATCTGCAGCACATCTTCCGGACCGAGGCGGCGTAGCGTGGCGATCGAAGGCCCGCTGAAGGAGCTGCATATCCACGACGTCTTCCAGCTGCTGGACCTGGGGCGGAAGACGGGCGTGCTGCGGGTCACGTCCGAGCTGCGGCAGAACGCGGGAACCGTCTACTTCGAGCAAGGGGCCGTCGTCGGGGCGGAGATCCGCAGCAACCCGTTCCCGCTCGGCGGCCTGCTGGTGCGGTCCGGCAAGGTGAGCGAAGAGGACGTGGCCCATGCCCGAGCGGTCCAGCCCACCCGGTCCGGCATGCGCCTGGGGGAAATCCTGCTGGAGATCGGGGCGCTCTCCCGCCGGGAGCTCGACCGGATGGTCCGGATTCAGGTGGAGGAGGTCATCTTCGAGTTGATGAGTTGGTCGGAGGGGTACTTCTCCTTCGAGGAGGGGGCGGCCGGCCGGACCATCGCCGAGGCGACCTACCGGATTCCCACCGAGTCCCTGTTGATGGAAGCGGCTCGGCGCATCGACGAGTGGTCGTGGATGGAGGCGCGCATCCCCCACCTCGGCGTGGTGGCCCGCCTCGCGCCGGGGCCCGCGGAAGACGGCGGCATGATCGACCTTCGTCCCGCCGAATGGGAAGTGCTCGCCGCGGTGGACGGCGACTCGGACGTGCGGGACATCGCGCGCCGAGTCGGCCGCTCCGACTTCGAGGTGGCCAAGACACTCTTCGGCCTCGATGCCGGGGGTGTTATCGTGATCGGAGGGCGAGAGCCGACCGCCGATGCCGGACACAACGACCTCCTGGTCCTGGTGGCCGAGGCGGAGAACTGCCTCGCCGCGGGCGACCTGGTCCAGGCCCGCGCCGTCGCCGAGGAGGCCGTGCTGGGGCACGCGCACGAGGCCACCGCGCACCAAGTGCTGGGGCGGGTCCTCTTCGCGGAGGGGCGGTTCGAGGAGGCCTCGCTGCGGCTGGGGCACGCCGTCGAGCTGGAGCCCGATGCCTTGCTGGCGCTGCGGCTGCTGGGGTTGGCCCAGGCGGCCGTCGGGCGTTTCGAGGAGGCCATCCAGGCGTGGGACCGCTGGTGCGCTCTCGAGCATCGGGGTGGCGAGGAGCAGATCCGCCTAGGTGAGGTGGTGCGCCTGCGGGAGGCCGCGGGCACGTTGGGCCGGGCCCTGGGACGGATCCGATGAGCGAAGACATACGGGTCATGACCGCGCAGCTGGCCGCGGATCCCACGAGCCTGGTCTTCCTGGCGCTGGGGGAGATGCTGCGCCGACGGCGGCAGCTCGAGGCGGCCCAGAAGGTGGCGCTCGCCGGCCTCGCCCGGTACCCGGACCTGCCGGACGCGCACGATCTCTACGCCCGCATCCTGGGCGACCTGGGCGACACCGAGCGGGCGTTCGACGAATGGGAGATCGCCCTGCGGCTCGAGCCGGGCCACGTCGGAGCCCACAAGGGCCTCGGGTTCCTCTACTTCGTGGGCGGCGACCTGGAGCGGGCGCAGCGCCACCTGGAGACCGCCTTCGCCGGGGAGCCGGAAGACGAGGGCGTCGCCGCGGCGCTGGAGCGGGTGCGGATCGGCCTCCAGGAGGACATCGCCGAGCGGACGACCCTGCCGATCGAGCCGCCGGCGCGCGCCACGCCGCCTCCGCCTCCCCGAGCGTCCGGGGGAGGGGCCCCGGCTCCCGCACCGACCCCCGTGCCCCGGACCAGCGTGCCGGCGACGGTGAGCGGGTGGGCGATGGTGGGGGACGAGGGGATCGTGCTGGCGGACCTGCAGGGGCACCGCTTGGCGGGCCGCATGCGGGCGCCCACGGGAGACGACGTCTCCGACGCGGTCGCCGCCCATCTCGCGGCCGCGGCCCAGGAAGCCGCGCGGGCCGCCCGCCTCCTCGGTCTCGGCGTCTGGAGCGCCGTCGTGGCCGAGTCCCACGACGGGAACCTGCTGGTCACCACGCCGACCGAGGACTCGGTCCTCGCCCTGCTGCGGGATACCTCCATGCCGGTCGCGCGGCTACGGATGCTCGGGGACCGGGCCTCCACGGCCGCCCGCGAGTGGCTGGAGGACGTGTCGTGATTCGGGACTACCAGGCGGTGCTCGATCGCGTCACCCGGGTGGGCAAGATCCGGGCGGCGCTCCTGGTCAGCACCGCGGACGGCATCCCGGTGGCCGAGGTGGCGATGGAGGGCCTGGAGGGACGCGTGGTGGCGGCCCTGGCCGCGAGCCTCGCGCGGCGGGTGGAGCGGGCCGCGCGATCGGCCGGCCGCCAGCTGCCGGTCTTCATCCACCTGCAGGGCGCCGAGGGCGAGATCCTCACCGCCCGATGCGGGGCGGATCTCCTGATGGTGGCGGTGACCGAGCCCGGGGTGAACGCCGGCTTGCTCCGGCTCGAGTTCCACCGGGCGATCGAGCTGGTCGGCTGATGCGGGCGATCGAGCCGTGGGTGGCGGGGCCGCTCGAGACGTTCCTCTCCGAGTCGTCGGCCCGCCTCACCCTGCTGATGACGTCGACCGGGCAGGTGGTGGCCCAACACGGCTTCACCCGAGCGGTGGACGTGATGTCGGCCGCGGCGCTGGGCGCCGCGATCGTCGCCTCTACCGAGGAGATCGCGCGGGTGATGCAGGTGCCGGCGTTCCGCGCCCTCACCCACCAGGGGCGCATGGGGCTCTTCCTCTCGGCCTTCAACGCGCCGCGCGGTCGGTGGATCGGCCTCGTGGTCTATGGGCGGGATACGTCGCTCGGTCTGGTGGAGGTCTTCTTCGACCGGATGGTCGAGGACCTGCGGGGGGCGGCCCCGCCGCAGGCGGCCCCGAAGCCGGTGCTGGCGGACGATTTCGAGTCGGAGCTGCACGCCAACCTTCGAACGCTGTTCGGACGATAGCCGATGTCCCTGGTCAACTTCACGGCGCGTGAGATCACCTGCAAGATCGTCTACTACGGCCCAGGACGGTCGGGGAAGACGACGAACTTGCAGTACGTCTACGGCCGCGTGCCCGACAGCCGCCGCGGCCGCATGGTCTCCCTCGCGACCCAGTCGGACCGGACGCTCTTCTTCGACTTCCTGCCCATCGACCTGGGGACCATCTCCGGGTTCACGACCCGGTTCCAGCTCTACACGGTGCCCGGTCAGGTCTACTACAACGCCACTCGGAAGCTCGTGCTCCAGGGCGCCGATGGGGTGGTCTTCGTGGCGGACAGCCAGGCCCGCCGGTTCGATGACAACCTGGAGAGCCTGCAGAACCTCCAGGAGAACCTCCTGGCGCAGGGGGTGGACGTCCGCGAGGTGCCGCTGGTCTACCAGTACAACAAGCAGGACCTGCCCCGGGACCTGATCCTGAGTCCCACCGAGCTGGACGAGGCGCTGAACTTCCGCGGCGTGCGGAGCTATGCCGCCGATGCCCTCCACGGCAGCGGGGTCTTCGAGACCCTGAAGGGCATCTCCGAGCTCGTCCTCAAGCGACTCGCGGCCGGGAGTCCGTCCGCGTGACCCAGCGGCTGCACCCGAACCATAGGTTCGAGACGATGGTGGTGGGGGCGGCGAACCGGCTCGCCGTCACCGCGGCCCGCACGGTCGCCGAGGCCCCGGGGCGGGCCTACAACCCGCTCTTCGTGTACGCCCGCCCGGGGCTGGGGAAGACCCACCTCCTGATGGCCATCGGACACGCGGCGGCGGCGATCTCGCCGGGCCTCCGGGTCACCTACCTCACCCTGGACGAGTTCCTGGAAGCGTTCCACGCCGCGCTCACGGCCGGGCAGGGCGAGTCGTACCGGCGGAGCTTCCTGGAGACTGACCTGGTGCTGTTGGACGACGTGCAGTTCCTGACCCACCAACGGGAGCTGCAGTCGGAGCTGCTCCGCCTGACCGATACGCTCCTCGCCACCGGCCGCCAGCTGGTGCTGAGCTGCGATCGCCCACCGGCCGAGATCGCCGCGCTGGACGAGCGGCTCATCCGGCGCTTCGCCGGGGGGCTGGTGATCGACATCGCCGATCCGGACTACGAGACCCGGGTAGCGATCCTGCGGCGCAAGGCGGAAGACCGCGGCGTCAGCTTCGCCCCCGAGGTGCTCGAAGTCACGGCCACCGCCGGCCTCGGCAGCAGCGTCCGCGAGCTGGTGGGGGCGCTCAACCGGCTGATCGCGTTTCAGGCCGTCCGGGCGGCGCCGCTGGTGGCGGACGAGGCGCGCGAGGCTCTCGCCGGCGTGCTCGGTGGAGCTCCGGAGACGCCCGCGGCGGAGCAGCCCGCGTCCCCTCTGGCGCTGGCCTCCGCGCGGGTGGGGCGCGACGAATTCGGCGAGTTCCTCTCCGAGGTGGCCGCGACCGTGGCCCATCAGGTGGAATCGTGGCGCAGCCGGGTGGCGGAGGCGATCCTGCGGTGGGAGGGGGACGGCTACCGGGTGCATCGGCTCACCGCCCTGTTGGAAGGCGAGATGGTGCGCAATCCGGAGGAAGCGCTCCGGGCCTACGAGCGGGACGTCGAGCACCTGCGCGCCCTCGAAGCCGAGGCGACCGGGCTCGCCTCCGAGCTCGCCGGATCGCCGGTCTTCCGCGACCCCGACGACATTCCGGCCGCCGAGAGCCTGGTCCACAGCACC
>JBFIUJ010000253.1:0-4736 GCA_041607595.1 Gemmatimonadales bacterium
GCCGCTCGTGGCCCTGGTGTTCGGCACGATGTATCTGTACCACGCGCGCGAGTTCATCGAGCTGCTGCTGGCCCAGCCCCTCGGCCGCCGCTCGCTGTTCGCGGGGCTCTACGGCGGGCTCGCGCTCGCGCTGGGCGGCGGCTTCTTGGTGGGCGTCGGCCTGCCGCTCCTCTGGCACGGGGGGGAGGGCCTGGCGAGGCCGCTCGCGACCCTGCTGGCCGCGGGCCTGCTCGAGACCCTCATCTTCCTGGGGATTGCGTGCGTGGTGGCGACCGGGGTGGAGGACCGGTCTTGCGGGCTCGGGCTCGCGGTCCTGATCTGGCTGGTGGCGACCCTGCTCTTCGACGGGCTCTTGCTCTTCGTGGTGGCGCGCTTCGGCGACTACCCGATCGAGCCCGCGGTGCTCGTCCTCACGGTGCTCAACCCGGTGGACCTCGCCCGCGTGCTGTTGCTGCTCGTGTTCGACGCCGCGGCGCTGATGGGGTACACCGGGGCCGTCTTCGCGCGGTTCTTCGGGGGAACGGCTGGGGTGGTGGTGGCGGTGGGTGCGCTGCTCGCCTGGGTGGCCCTCCCGGCCGTGTGGGGCCTCCGTCGGTTCGTGCGGAAGGACTTCTGAGGCCGGGCGGTCCTCAGGCCGGGGTCCCGTCGGTCTGGTCCAGCTCCTGGCGCATCACGCGGAGCAGGTCGGCCAGCTCCCACGGCTTCTGCAGGAAGGGCAACCCGGCCGGCGGCCCGCCGTCGTGCAGTGCCCGCGCGGTGTACCCGCTCGCGAAGATGAACCGGGTCTCGATCCCGGCCGCGCGGGAGAGGCGATAGAGCTCCGGGCCTCCCATCTCCGGCATCACCACGTCCGTGATCACCAGATCGAACCGCTCGCCCGGCGTCCGGAGCCGGGCCAGCGCCTCGCGGCCGTCCGAGGCCGTCTCCACCGTGTAGCCGTGCCGGGTGAGTAGCCGCATCGCGGAGCTCCGCACCGACGGCTCGTCCTCCACCAACAGGATGCGCTCGTGGCGTCCCGCCTTCACGGCCACCATCGGCTTGGGCGGCGTGGGCGGGCTGCCGTCCAGGCTCGGGAGCAGGATGCGCACCGTGGTGCCCCGGTCGGGAACCGACTCCACGGCGACGGAGCCACCCAGCTGCTGCACCAGTCCGTAGACCATCGCGAGGCCGAGGCCGGTGCCCTTGTCGGGCGGTTTCGTGGTGAAGAAGGGCTCGAAGACCCGGGCCCGCACGGCGTCGCTCATGCCGGTCCCGGTGTCGGTCACCTCGAGGCGGACGTAGGTGCCCGGGGCCACGTGCTCCCGGCTCGCGACCTCCCCGGTGACGCCCACCCGGGAGACGCGGATGCGGAGCTCGCCGCCCTTGGGCATCGCATCCCGGCTGTTGGTCGCCAGGTTCAGCAGGATCTGCTCGATCGCGGCCCGATCGGCCCGCACCACCGCCCGCTCGTTCCGGCCGGGGAGGATGATGGTGATGGACTCCGAGATGAGCCGGGCGAGCATCGCGCTCATCTCCCGCGCCACCTCGGCCACGTCCACCGGCTCCAGCTCCAGGGTGCGGTTGCGGCTGAAGATCAGCAGCTTCTTCACCATCGCCGCCCCGCGCCGGGCCGTGACCCGGATCTCCTCGACGTCGTCCCGCTCTTCTGACCCCTCGGGCAGCTGCTGGGCCAGCAGGTCCGCGTTGGCGAGGATGGCCGCCAGGATGTTGTTGAAGTCGTGGGCGATCCCGCCGGCGAGCTGGCCCACCGCGTCCATCTTCTGCGCCTGACGCAGCTGCGTCTCCAGGGCGATGACTTGACGGGCGGACTCCCGCCGCCGGGCCTGGGCGCGGAGCCAGACGACCACCAGCGCCGTCAGCAGCCCCGCGATCGTGAGCCAGACCCAGGGGCGGAGCATGATCGGCGGGGGGATCTCGAAGGATGTCTCCGCGACGTCTCCCAGGTTCCCGAAGAGACCCTTGGCCTGGACCTCGAAGCGATGGGATCCCGGTGCGAGGCCGAGCAGGGCCTCGCGGGTGGCGCTCCAGGGGGACCACGGCTGCCCGGCCACGCGGTATCGCGTCTGGATCCGGCCCGGCGGCTGCTGGCCCCAGTAGGCGGTCGCCCGCCACCGGATCAGCACCCCGGCCTCGTCCCGCAGCGGCGGCTCGACCACGACCCTGGGTGCCGGGTTGGCGGCCTCCGACAGGTCGAGGACCTGCAGGCCGCGGCCCTGGGTGCCGATCAGGACCTGGTTCTCCTCTGGGAGGACCGGCCAAAGGTACGGGCTCACCAGCCCCTCGTCCGTCCCGAAGCTGCTCCACATCCCGTCGCGATAGATCGCCAGTCCACCGCTGGTAGCGATCCAGAGCCGACCCCTGGGACCGGACGTGATGTCCCAGATCCGGTCGTGGACCAGTCCATCCGCGGTCGTGAGGTATCGGAGGCTGTCCCGCTGGTCCACGTACCCCAGGCCCAAGAAGCGGTCGCTGAACCAGAGCCGCCCCTCCGTGCCGAACGCCAGCGTGAAGACGGCCTCACCGCGATACCCCACGGGTCGGGTCCACTCCGTCCAGCGCCCCCCAAGCCACCGGTGGAGGCCCGTGTCGCTCCCGAACCAGAGCGCGCCGTCGGGCCCCTCGGCGAAGCTGTAGACCCGGTTCGCACTCAGGCCCCGGGCCTGGTCCCAAGGCTCGAACACGTCCCCGTCGAGCACGAACGCACCGGGCCCCCTCCCGCCCTCGGGGCCGCCGACCGCGAGGAACCAAAGACGACCCCGGCGGTCGGGCTGGATCCGGTGCACATACGCCTGGGCCAAGACCTGGCTGTCGGCGGGCCGGGTCCAGGATCGGCCGTCCCAGCGGTAGGTCCCGCGGAAGTTCGAACCGCTGCCGATCCAGATCCCGCCCTCGGCGTCCTCCGCGAGCGCCGTGACGATCCCCAAGGACTGCGCCCCCGCGCGCTCGATGGTGCGGACGCCGCCGTCGGTCGAGCGCACGACGAGGCCGGCGCTGGTGGCGGCCCAGAGGCTCCCATCCCGCGCCCGCAGGAGGGCGTTCACCCGGTTGGCGAGGTCGGGAAACGGGCGCTCCCAGCCGCTCCAGCGAGGGGAGGACAGTCGATAGAGATAGAGGCCCGAGGAGGTCGCGGCCCAGAGGTCGCCGTTCCGGCGGAAGGAGAGTTGGACCGCGTCCCGCAGCTCGGGCGGCACGAAGGAGAGCGAACGCCACGGGCCATCGCGCCGGTAGCGGACGTGGCCCGTCTCGTAGACGGCGATGGCCGTGCCCTCGCGATCCACGGCGAGCGCCACCGCGGCGTTCAGGCCCTCGCCGCTCAGGCGGTGCGGAGGGGCGTCCGAGATCTCCCACAGACCCCGGACCTGGTTGGGGCCGCCGACGAAGAGGAGGAGCCTCGCGGAATCGGCTTCGGCGAAGCCCTGCACCATGAGTCCCTCGCCGCTGGTCCGGAGCTGCGTCTGCCAGCCGGCACCGTCCCAGACCGAGAGCCCTTGGCTCGAGGTCAAGTAGATCCGTCCAGACGGGCCGCGGCGGAGGAAGGCGAGCTCGGCCGTCGGCAGGCGCCCGGGGGCCGGGAAATCGGTGATCCGGCCGGCCTGGATCTGCTGGATCGCGGCGCGCGCCCCGCGGACCACCAGCACCAGGATCGCATCGCGGGCGAAGGGCACGGCCCCGATCACCCGCGCTGGCGCTCCGGTCGCATCGGGAACCGGGATCTCGGTCACGCCCGCGGTATCACCGCGGTAGAGTCGTCCGTCGATGACGGCCAAGACCGCCCGGCCCTCAGGGTCGAGCGCCGGCTCCAACTGGCCCACGATGCCCGCCGGTCCGGTCTGGCGCCAGACGAACCCGTCGTACCAGGCGAGCCCGCGCCGCGTCGCCGCCCAGCTGCGACCGTCGGGGGTCTCCAGCACGGCGGACACCGCGGCGTCCGGGAGCCCCGCCTCCGTGCCGAACCGCACCCACCGCCACCGATCGGAGAACGGCTCGTGTTGGCCGTGCGCCGCCGCGGGGAGCAGGACCAAGGCGAGGGCGGACAGGAGCGGCCCGAGAAGGGGCGTCCGAAGGATAGGAAGGAAACCGCCCCGGTCGGGGCGTGCGGCATTGCGGTGGATCGCTGTCACGGCGGGTAAGATAGCAGGCAGTCCCCCCTCGCGGACCCCCGGCGCCTCACGGGAGCCGGCGGTCCGGCGCGAGCTCTCGGGCGAACGCGGAGAACATCGGGTGGTCGCCCCCGAAGTACTGGCTCACCTCTCGATGGGTCACGCCCGCGAGGTTGCCGGGCGGGATCTCCACGTCGTCCGGATTCCCGGTCAGGAGCGCGATGAAGTCGCGCAGCAGGCGCGCCTCGTCCGTCCCCCGGACGAAGACCGGCACCGGGAAGTCGCTCCCATAGAGGAGTGCGTCGGCCGGGAGCTGGTCGCGAATCCGGCGCCAGAAGGGCCAGCGGAAGGGGGTGCAGATCGCGGAGACGTCGGCGTAGGCCTTCCCCCGGCGGCCGGCCCCTCCGTTGGCCCGGAGGATCTCCCGCACGGTCCCGAAGTCGGAGTGCTCGAGGAGCCGTCCCAGCCATCCGGAGGCGAAGTAGGGGAGCCCGCAGTGCGCGAAGACGATCACGCCGCCGGCGTCGAGGGCCTCCTCCAGGTGCCGCCGCGCCGCGGCGATGCGGGGGACATACCACCGCGGTCGGCGCAGGAGGTTCGCCAGGCGGTCGGTCAGGGTCCACCCGAGGAAGTCCC
>JBFIUJ010000254.1:0-4734 GCA_041607595.1 Gemmatimonadales bacterium
GGCCTCCCACCGGGACATCGGGGCGGGCCGGGTTTACATCACCGAGTACCCGGACATGACCCGGAGCGACGACGGGGCCTATTGCACGACGGCAATCCGCCAGCACTTCCTGGCCACGCTGGTGGGGTTCTCCCTGACCGAGCTTCAGTGGGCCGACCTGACGGTGGCCGCTCGGCTCAACCGCGAGGTCGCCGGCGCGGCCGGGTTGCACGGCTGGACCTACGTCGGGGGCATCTACGGGGACTTCCGGACCCACGGGTACTGCGCGGCGGGGCGGTTCGTCGTGCGGGCGCACGAGTCGTTCCTGATCCAGGGCGGGATCCAGGGGATCGCCCATCCCAACAACGCCGGCGCGGCCCGGATCGCGCTCCGAATCGGGCAGGCGCTCGAGGGGGATCTCTATCCCCTGGGCCGAAACGGCCCGCCGCGCGCGCCGGCGGGGCGGGGGACGGTGATGGCGGACGCGGGGCTCTGAGCGGGCAGGGGAAGCAGGCGCTAGGCCGCGATCTCCTTCACCCGGTAGAGGAGATACACGCAGTCCCGCGCTAGCCTCCGACACTCGACGAGCTCGAGGTCCACCTGTCGCGGGAGCGGGTGGAAGAGGGGGATGCCCGCGCCCAGGATGACCGGGTGGATGTTGAATCCGATCTCGTCGATCGCGCCGACCTCCAATAGCGACGCGCCGAGAAGCCCGCCGCCCATCACGCAGATGTCCTTCCCCTCCCGCCGCTTGAGGTCCAGCACGAACCGGGCGCCGTCGCCCCCCACCAGCTCGGCTCCCTCCGGCGCCTCCGTGAGGGTGCGGGAGAGCACGTAGGTCGTGATGCCGGGCATCGCCTGGCCGCCAGCGCCCTGCGCCGCCGCCGCCTCCCAGGTCTTCCGGCCCATCACCACCGTGTCGATCCCCTTCCAGAAGTCCTCCATGATCGCCTTGGCGTCGTCGCTCCAGAGGAGCCAGTCCACGCCGTGGTCCGGCCGGGCGATGTAGTTGTCGAGGCTGTTGGCGGCGCCGAAGGTGACTTTGCGCATGGGGCCTCACGGGGGGCGAGGGCAGGGAATCCGCCGAACGACGCCTCGTCCGGCGGCGGAGCGCGTGCCCTACGCTAGGGGCCGGGGCGGGTTTCGACCAGGCCGGCCCACCCTGTCGGTAGCCTAGTCCCGCTCCACCCCCTCCCTCGCGGCCGTGGCCGCCGTGCCGGGGTCGGTGTACGCCGAGGCCGCCCCATGCTCGTACACCAGGCTCCCACCCGAATGTCCGACGCCGACGGCGAGACCCGCCAACGCCAGGCTCGCGACGAGCGCACCGGTGCCGATCCATCGCCGCGGCGCATCCGTCCGCACGGCCACCGTCAGGCCCAGCAGCGCCAGCGGCGCCAGCGTCGCCCAGAGGAACGCCTCGGCGCGCTCCTCGTGCCGCTCGAGCGCGGCCTCCGGGACCACCGATTCGACGACCTCTTCCTCCCGCTCGCCGGTCTTGACCGAGACGAAGGCGCCCGCGGTCAGCAGCGCGGCCACGCCGACGCCGATCCACCAGGATCTGGCGGTCAATCGGCCCCTCCGATCGCCCCAGAGGATGGCCAGCACGACGAACGGCAGCAGCGCGGCCAGGACCAGCGGCAAGTGCACCACGAGCGGGTGCAGCGGTATGTTCCCCATGGCTCCTCCTCGGTGCGGGGACGCACCCACGCTAGGAGGTTCGAGGAGCCGCGGAAATCCGACCCTTGCCGGAGTCGCTAAGGCATTGTGACACAACGTCGTAGGAGGAACATCCGTGTCGGATGACGGATGGGGTGGCGGCGGGCTCGTGGGCGGGGTGCTGGTCTTCGCCGCGATCTTCGTGCTGGTGGGGCTCGACCTCCTGAGCGATTACCAGGGCGGCATCGCCCCGCTCCATCTGGCGATCGAGCTCACCGTGATGGCGCTCTCTGCGGCCGGCGTGCTGTACCTGGCGCTCCGGCTGCGAGACGCGCGACGGACCGTGGTGACGTTGACGCGCGACGTCGCCCAGGCCGAGCGAGAGGCCGAGCGGTGGCGGGTGGAAGCTGGCGAGCTGTTGGATGGGCTCTCGGCGGCCATCGCGCGACAGTTCGAGCGTTGGGACCTGACCGAGGCCGAGCGGATGGTGGCCGTGGGCCTGCTCCAGGGGCTCTCGCACAAGGAGATCGCCGGGAAGCGGGCCACCAGTGAGCGGACGGTGCGGCAGCAGGCGCGGTCGGTCTATCAGAAGGCGGGACTCGGCGGCCGGTCGGAGCTGGCGGCGTTCTTCCTGACGGGGATCCAGGCCCGAGACCAGGCGTCCTAGCGCCGGAAGAAGTCCCCGATCGAGTCGGCCCCGGGGACGAGATGCTGGGCCACCCCGCCCGCCACCGCCAGCAGCACCACGATCGCGAGCATCGGTTTCCAGGTGCGGGCCACGGCGCTTTCCAGCCAGTGGCGGGTCTCCACCCCACGGAGCCGACGGTAGGCCTCGCCGGCGATCACCCCGTCCAACAGCAGCTCGGCGAAGAGGGTCGGCGCGCCGCCCACCGCGGCCACGATCGCGATCACGCCGGCGACGAGCAGCGCACCCACCAGCACCACGACCGCGATCGCGGCGCCCGCACCGTCCCCGTCACCTACGTCGGAGAGCACATCCGCCAGGCCCGAGCCCGCTTCGGACGATCCGGAGGTCGAGCCGAGCACGATGGGGGTCGGCGGGGGCGGGGACACGGCGCCAGCCGAGGAAAACGAGGAGCCCGCCCCGCCTCCGGAGAAGCCTCCGCCGCCGCCGAAGCGGAAGGGCGGTGCGAGGACCTCTCCGCGACCGCCCCCGACGAGACCCCCGGCGTCGAGCAGGTCCACGTCCGGGTCGGTGCGGCGTCCCTGTAGCGCGAGCCAGACCCGGAGCCCAAACAAGAACGCGAGATAGGCGGCGAGGGCGGCGAGCGCGTAGCGGATGGCCATCGCGCCGAGGCCCACCCGGAGCAGCCCGACGGAGACGAGGAACCCCGCGAGGCCGGCCAGCGCGATGACGAGGAGCATGATGAGCCGGGGATGGCTCTCGAGATCGAGGCGCCGGCGGAGCCGCTCGATGGCGCGGCGGCGCTCGGACTCGGGATCCGCCTGGGCGCCTTTGCGAGCCCGCCCGCGCGTCACGGCGCCATCTCCTCGCCAGCCTCTCGGAGCCAGTAGAAGGCCCGCACCGCCGGCGGCAGCTCGCCTTCGACGTCGAACTGCGAGAGCCACCCGTCGATCTCCGCGCCGGCCCGCCGGATCGCCTCGGCCGCCTGCACCCGCTCGGCCTTCGCCGTCCTGGCGATGAAGTACGTGCGGCTGGGATCGTCTCCCACGCCGTAGCGCCGCGCGAGCGGGATGAGGGCGCGCAGCGCCTCCGGCACGGTGGCCTCGTCGAACCCCGCCATCGCGGCGTGGCGGAGCTCCTCGTTGTAGGCCCGCTCCGTGGTGAAGAACCGTTCGAAGCCCGGCTCCAGCGTCCGTCGCACTCCATGGGCGCGGTCGGTCAGGCCCTCGTCGAGCCGCTCGATCAGCCGGGCGCTCCAAGCGTAGGGGACGTCCGGCACCTCCCCACGGCCGCGGGCGAGGCGGCGGCCGCGGACCTCGGCCTCGGTCGCGGCCTCGAGCCAGCGGCCCTCGGGGTCCTCCTCCATCAAGAGGACGCT
The DNA here is from genome assembly GCA_041607595.1 of Gemmatimonadales bacterium. Classification (GTDB taxonomy): domain Bacteria; phylum Gemmatimonadota; class Gemmatimonadetes; order Gemmatimonadales; family GWC2-71-9; genus JBFIUJ01. The sequence continues at coordinate 3,660 of JBFIUJ010000254.1, forward strand.
CTCGTAGAGGTAGGCCCACGGCGTGGGATCGTCGGGGGCCCGCTGGGTCCAGGCCCGGGCCGCCCGGACCACGGACTCGTATCGATGCAGGTCGCGCCAGAGGCGGAAGAGGAGCGGCAGCTCTTCGAAGCGCGGCTCGGCGCTCGCGCGGAGGGCGCCTTCGAGCCCATCGGCGACGTCGTCCTTGAGGCCGAAGAGGTCGTGCGGCTCCGCCGGTTGGGTGGGATCGTCGCCGCCGGCCAGCTCGCGCTCGAGCCGAGCCCGGGCCTCGGGCGTGAGCGGATGGGGCTCCCACGGATCCGGATCCGGCGGGAGGTCGATCCGTGCGCCGGTGGGGCCGTGGTGGACGTGGAGCGCCAGGAATTCCTCCTCACGGAGGAGCAGCACCAACGCCAGATGGCGGTGGGCCTCGAGGCTCGCCTCGGCGTCGCGACGGCGGAGGTAGGGCTCGAGCCGGGTGACCGACTCCGGGAGCAGAAGGCGCATGGACGGGGTGAAGGATAGGAGGTCCGTCGCGCGCGGACCAGCCGTCCGGGAAGCTGCGTCGTTGCCGTCCGTCCCGTCGGCGGGGATATTGCTCGACATGGACCGCCCGAACCTCCCCGCCCGGTACGACGACCGGCAGATGGCCCTGATCCTGAAGCTGGCGGCGGCCGACGCCGAAGCCCTCGCGCCCTCGGCGAGCGGCCACACGCTGGAGGAGATCGAGGCGATCGCCACCGAGGTCGGCATCCCCGCCGAGGCCGTGCGGCGGGCCGCGCTGGCGCTCGCGGGGACGAGGCGTGGCGTGCTGGCGCGGGTGGTGGGCGCGCCCACCCGGTTCCAGCACGAGCGCGTGGTGCCGGTGGAGATCGACGTCCGCGCGGGGGTCGACCTCCTGCAGAACCTGTCGTGGACCAGCGGCAAGGACGGCACGATCACGGACGCGGCGGGAAGCATCGGATGGCGGCACCGGGTCGAGGAGGGACCGGTGACGCAGGTGATGCTCTCGCCCCGGGACGGCGCCACCCGGGTCCGCGTCGTCCGGCAGTACGACGACCCGGCGGCCTGGATCGTGGCCGGCGGCGCCGCCGCC
>JBFIUJ010000255.1:0-4723 GCA_041607595.1 Gemmatimonadales bacterium
CGGGCCGCTCGGTTTCCCGAGCGGCCCCCCGTCGTCCGTGCGATGGCCGAGGCCTACTACGCCATCTTGGTGACGTTCTCGGCGGCGGGGCCCTTCGCACCCTGCACGATGTCGAACTCGACCTTGTCGCCCTCCGCGAGGCTACGGAACCCATCCGCCTTGATGGCGGTATGGTGGACGAAGCAATCCTTGTCTCCGTTTTCGGGGGTGATGAACCCGAAGCCCTTCGCGTCGTTGAACCACTTCACCGTGCCGGTCGTGCGAGCCATGAAACGTACTCCGTGTGGGGTGTGACCGAGCCGGTCGTGTCCTTCCGGCCCTTCGCTGCTGACGAGCCTGTCCCGCCGCACAGCTGCCGAGGCGTCGAAGCGATTGGCCCCGGCGCTCTTGGGCGCCGACCTGGGCCGGCTCCAAGAATGGGCTAAATCTGCATCGCCCCGCGATTTCGTCAAGAGGCGGCCCTCAGACCCGGCGCCACCAACGGGCGGCCGCCTTCCGCCACGCGCCGCTCGGGCTGATCCAGTCCGAGGCGCTGGCCCGGCCCACCGCCTGAAGGAACTCCGCGGCCGAGGGAAAGCGGGCCTCGATGTCGTTGGAGATGGCGCGGGCCAGGGCCTTTTCCAGCCGCTCGCTGACGTCGGGACGACGCTCCCGCAGGGAGGGGATCTGGTCGGTGGTCTGCCGGGCCAGGATCTGCTCAGGGGTGCGGCCGCCGAAGGGGGGCTCCCCCAGCAGCGCGAAATAGGCCACCGCCGAGGTGCTGTAGAGGTCGGTGCGCTGGTCCACGTGCTCCCCCAGCAGCTGCTCCGGGCTGGCGAATTGCGGGGTGCCGCTCCGGCTGGTGGCCCCGCCGAAGCGGGCCCCGCCCCGGATGGCGAGCGCGAGCCCGAAATCGGTGATTCGGAGCATGCCATGCTCCTCCAGGAGCATGTTTTCCGGTTTGATGTCTCGGTGCACCAACCCCAGAGCGTGGGCGTGGGCCAGCGCGCCGAGCGCCTCTCGGAGCAGACGGAGCACGACGTCGAGGGGCAGGGGACCCTCCCGCTCCACCAGCTGGGCCAGGCTGGGCCCCTTCACCAGCTCCATCGTGTACCAGATCAGCCCGGCCCGGCCGGCGATGTCGTAGATGTCCACGATGTTGGGGTGCTTGAGCCGGGCCGCCATCTGGGCCTCGCGGCGGAACCGCTCCACCACGGTCGCATCCGCGGTGAGGGTGGGGTGGAGCACCTTCAGCGCCACCTCCCGCTCCAAATGGAGATCCCGCACGCGGTACACCCGGCCGAAGCCGCCCGAGCCGAGCTCCGCCAGGAGCTCGTAATCGTCGCCCAGGGCCCGCCGAAGCCGCTTCTCCCATCGGCGCTCGTCCGCGAGCTCCTCGCCCGGCAGCGGCCCCACGCCCGGCGACCAGGCGGGGGATTCGAAGCTCCCGGCCTCACTGGCAAAGTCCTCGAGCATCTCCGCCGCGGTGAGGTACCGGTCCCCAGGGGCTCGCTGGAGCGCCCGGCGCAGGATTCGGTCCAGGGTCCGCGGCGCTGCTGGGCGGAGGACCGTGGGGAGGGGCAGCTCGCTGCTGTCGAGCGGGGGCTCATGGGCGGTGAGCGCGTAATAGAGGATCGCGCCGGCGGTGTACACGTCGCTCGCCGGATCCCCCCGCGCGCCCTGGCGGACCTCCGGCGCCATGAACGCCAGGCCGGTGGCGACTGCGTCGCGCGGGATGGCCGGGAGGGTGTAGCTGCTGAATCGGAGATCGGTGATCGTGCCGCGTCCGGCCGGGCTCAGCAGGAGGGAGGCGGGCACGATCCGCCGCACGATGATCCCACGGTTGTGCGCGTGATCGAGCGCTCCCAGGATGTCCCGGGCCAGCGTGTGGACGGCCGGGATCGGGCGGGGTCCCCGCTCGATCGCCTCGTTGGTGCCCTCGCCCTCGATCCAGTTGCCCACCCGGAAGGCCAGATCGCCCACGACGCCGGCGTCGTACACGTGGCGGATCGCGGGGTGGTCCAGCTGGGCCAGGGCCTCGGCCTCCAGGAGGAACCACGCCCGCGTTGCGTCGTTGGGATGGAGGTTGACACGGAGGCTCACGACGCGCTGGAGGGTCTCGTCGTAGGCCTGGAAGAGCACCCGCTCGCGACTGGCCGCCACGATTCGGTCGGCACGGTAGCGCGGGCCCAGGATGGCCCGCACCGCCTGGAGGTAACGGCCCGGGTCGGTGGATGCCGGGGGAGGGGAGGCGGTCACAGGGTCCTCCGGGGGCGACCTACCCGGCCACCTGCGCGGTGTTGCCTCCCGCTCGCTTGGCCTTGTACAGGGCCGCATCGGCGGCCGCGAGCAGCTTGCCCACCGTGCCGCCGTGCCTGGGTGCCTCGGCCACTCCCAGGCTGACCGAGAGGGAGCCGAACTCGGGCATGCGGGGGGCGAGGGCGGCGACGGCGGCCTGGACCCGCTCGACGAAGACCATCGCCTCGTCCGCGTTGGTCATCGGGAGGATCACCAGGAACTCGTCGCCCCCCAGCCGGCCGACCACGTCGAGCGCCCGGCACTGCTGCTTGAGGAGATCGGCGAAGGCCTTGAGGAGCCGGTCGCCCGCCGGGTGCCCGAGGGAGTCGTTGATGGCCTTGAACCGGTCGAGGTCGGTCAGGATGAGGCTGGTGTGGAGGTGGTGGCGGTGGGCCCGTCCCAGCTCGCCCTGGAGTCGGTCCTCCAGCGCGCGCCGGTTGCTGAGGCCGGTCAGCTGGTCGGTCGTAGCGGCGTTGTGGAGCTGCTCGACCAGCTCGGCGTTCTTCAGGGCGATCGCCCCGGCGAACGAGAGGGTCCCGGCCAGCTCGTGCTCGGCTCGGCCGTATGGCTTCCCGCTGATGCGCGGGCCCAGGAGCAGCAGGGCCAGTCGCTCGACGCCGGCATCGAGCGGCACCAGCAGCTCGGTCCCCGGCAGGACCACCGCGGCGAGGGCCACGTCCTCCGCCGTGCTCGGCGGGCCGCCGGGCGGCATGGCGCCGTCGATCACGGCGCGCGGGATCGGCCGGGCCCGGATCCGGTCGTTGAGGGAGCGGAACACCTTGGGCTCGTAGTTCTCCCCGGCGGGACGGTAGAGGCACGCCCACCAGGCGAAGAAGACCTCGGCCAGGAAGTCCAGGATGAGCTGCTCGGTCTCCCCGGAGGAGTGGACCGAGGAGAGTAGCCGGGCCACTTGGCGGAGCGCGCGGAGCTGGAACACCGCATCGTCCAGCGACTCCTGCCGCTCCAACATGACGCCCCGCAGCTCGATGACCAGGGCGAGGCCGACCGCGACCGGCATCGTGACCGGCCGGATCAGGGCGGCCACCGGGGGCTCGGCCGTGATCACCACCTCGGTCTCGCCGCAGTGGATGCGGGTGACCTCGTCGGCCTCCCCGTCCCCCCGGGCGGGGCCGACCCGGGGGATGGATCCCTCCGGAGAGTGAATCGCGAACCAGATCCCGTCGCTGTGGAAGCGGCGGACCAGGGCCTCCCGGCAGCGCTCGAAGAGCTCGGCGTCGGTCCGCGACACGCGGCACGCCGCGGCGAAGGCGCTCGGGAGGCTCGCGAGCGCGGCGGACGAGGGGGAGGACGAGGGAGGCGTAGACATCGCGTAATTATAGTAGCGTCCGGGTCTTGGGGGAGGAGGCCTCAAGCCGCAGGCCGCCAGGGCCGATACTCAGGCCGGAATGGGCCGGCCCCCGGCCCGCCCTGGCCATCACGAAAGGAACGACACGATGAAGTCCGCCATCCTCGCCGGCGCCGCGACCTTCGCGGGGGCCGCTCTGCTGGTGGGTGCGGTCACGGTGCAGAAGTCGCAGTCGCACGAGGTCTCGCAGATGAGCGCCGTCGTGGCCCGGCTGCAGAGCCGCCTGGAGGCGCCCCAGGCGCCGGCCCGCCCCAACGTGAGGACCGACTTCAGCGAAGACGTGGCGACTCCCACGCGCGACACGAGCGCGTTCGTGGATCCCCAGGCGAGCGTGATCGGCCGAGTGGAGCTGGGCGAGCGCGTGTACGTGGCGCCGTTCGCCTCGATCCGGGGCGACGAGGGCCAGCCGATCTACTTGGGCAACGACTCCAACGTGCAGGACGGCGTCGTGATCCATGCTCTCGAGACGGTGAAGCAGGGACAGCAGGTGCCGGGTCGCACGTACGTGGTGGAGGGCCAGCCCTACGCGGTCTACGTCGGCAAGCGTGTCTCGCTGGCCCACCAGGCGCTGGTCCACGGTCCGGCCTGGGTGGAGGACGATGTCTTCGTGGGCATGCAGGCCATGGTCTTCAAGGCTCGCGTCGGAGCCGGCTCGGTGATCGAGCCCGGCGCCAAGGTCATCGGGGTGACGATCCCGCCGGGCCGGTTCGTACCGGCCGGGCAGACGATCACCAGCCAGGACGTCGCGAATCAGCTGCCGGCGATCACGCCGGACTATCCGTTCCGCGGCCTCAATGAGGCGGTCGTGCACGTCAACACGAGCCTCGCCAAGGGCTACCGCAACGTTCCCTCGGACTCGGCTGCGCGCGGCGCCGACGCGAAGAAGGGGAAGGGGAAGGCCGAGGGCGGCGGTCACTGACCGGGGCCGTCCCGGACCCCGACGTGCCCGAGGCCTCCGGAACCCGCCGGAGGCCTCGAACGCATCGGGGCTCAGCGGTCGCGCGCCACCGCGCCCACGACCTGGACCCCGAGGTGCCGGAGCTCGCTGAGCATCGCCGGAAGCCGCCAGTCGGCGCGCTC
>JBFIUJ010000256.1:0-4694 GCA_041607595.1 Gemmatimonadales bacterium
AACCTGATCGACCACCTGCTGGCCGACACCTACGACCTGCTGCTCCTCGACATCATGATGCCGAAGGTGGACGGCCTCCAGCTGCTCCAGCGGCTGAAGGCGGACGCCCGCCTGAAGGACCTGCCGGTCCTGATGATCTCCTCCATGCCGCCGGAGGACGCCACCGTCCGGGCGCTCGGCCTCGGCGCGGCGGACTTCATCCCCAAGCCCTTCCGCGTGCGGGAGCTCCTCGCGCGGGTCAAGGCCCACCTCCGGGTGGGGCGCGAGCTCAACCTCGCCCGGGAGGAGGCGCGCTCCCGGAGCGAGATGGTGGACATCCTCCAGGAAGTCACCGCCTCGCTCAAGCCGGACGAGATCTACCAGATCCTGGTCCGGCGGGTGGCCCGGGGGCTCAAGATCTCGAAGTGCTCGATCCTCATCGGCAACTCGGGGGACGACACCGGCATCGTGGTGGCGGCCTACGAGAACCCGATGCTGCGGAGCCTCGAGGTGGACCTCGCCCGCTACCCGGAGATCCGCGAGGCGCTGGAGACCAACCAGCTGGTGCTGATCCAGGACGTGCTGACCCACCCCCTCTACCAGGACATCCGGGCGGAGTGGGAGGCCGAGGGGGTGCAGGTGCCCACCCGCTCGGTGATCGCTCTCCCGTTCTCGCTGCGGGACCAGCCGGCCGGCGTCTTCTTCCTGCGGACGACCACCGAGGACGCGCCGCTCAACCAGCAGGACGTGCAGTTCGCCGAGCAGGTGATCCGGGCCGCGGTGGCGGCGCTGGAGAAGGCGTACGATCTGGAGAACGCGGTGGTGGGCCAGGAGCAGATGCGCCACCTGGCGGAGACGGACCCGCTCACCGATACCTTCAACCGGCGGGCCCTCAACGAGAAGCTCGTGCAGGAGGTCGAGCGGGCCGACCGCTACTCGACGGTCCTGGCCTGCCTGATGGTGGACATCGACAATTTCAAGCTCATCAACGATACCTACGGACACCTGGTGGGCGACCGGATCCTCCGGCAGATGGCGAACCTGCTCCGGCGGGAGCAGCGCGCGGTGGACGTGGTGGCGCGCTACGGCGGCGAGGAGTTCGTGGTGCTGCTGCCGGAGACGGGGATCAGCGGCGCCCGGATCTTCGCCGAGCGGATCCTGCAGCGGGTCGAGTCTCACGACTTCGGCGAGCCCGGGCGCCCGGTGCACGTGACCGTCAGCGTCGGCGTCGCCACCTTTCCGGACGAGCGGGTCACCGATGCGGAGTCCCTGCTCCGGCTGGCCGACTCCAATCTCTACCAGGCCAAGCGCGACGGCCGCAACCGGTACCGCGATTGAGCGCTCGACGCTGCCCCCGCTGCCAGGCGATCTACGCCGCACCCGCGCGCTTCTGCTCGCGGGACGGGTCGCCCTTGGTGGACGTCGCCGGCTCGGCGCCGACCCCGCCCCGGCGCACCGACCCGCGGCCCATGGCCCCGCCCGGGGCGCCCGACCGCGCCAGCACGCTCACCAACCACGTGCTCGACGGGCGGTACGACATCCAGCGCAAGCTGGGCGAAGGAGGCATGTCGTACGTGTACCTCGGCCGGGACCGGCAGAGCGAGGCCACGGTGGCGATCAAGGTCCTCTCCCCCAAGCTCTCCGGGGACCCGAGCTCGGTCGAGCGGCTCCGGCGCGAGGCCGGCCTCGCGATGCGGCTCGACCACCCCAACGTCTGCCGGATCTTCCGGCTGGGCGAGTCGAGCGACGGATTGATCTACCTGGTCATGCCCTACCTGCAGGGCGAGATCCTGAGCGACCGGGAGGCCCGGATCGGCGTGCTCTCGGTGGAGGAGGGCCTGCCGCTCCTGATCCAGATGTGCCAGGGCCTCCAGCACGCCCACGATCTCCACATCATTCACCGGGACCTCAAGCCGGAGAACGTGATGATCGTCCCGGACGCCGAGGCCCCCGGCGGCATCAAGGCGGTCGTGATGGACTTCGGACTGGCCAAGGAGCGGGTCACCGGGCCCGAAGTCCGGAAGCTCACCGCCACGGGCATCGTGCTGGGCACGCCCGAGTTCATGAGCCCGGAGCAGATCCGGGGAAAGCCGCTCGACAGCCGGAGCGACATCTACTCGCTCGGGATCCTCGCGTTCGAGATGTTCACCGGCAAGCTGCCCTTCGACGGGCGGACCGCCCAGGAGATGATGATCGCCCGACTCCGGGGGCAGCCGCGCGCGATCCGTTCCCTCCGACCCGACCTTCCCGCTTCGCTGGAGACGGCGGTGACGAAGTCGCTCGCCATCGAGCCGTCGGAGCGCTACCCCTCCATGCGCGCCTTCGCGGAGGCGCTGGTGGGGAGCGCCGACAGCGGGATGCGGAAGTTCTTTTCGCGGTGAAGCGCTTCCCGGCCTTCGATCCGCCCGAATACGTCGATTGGACGCCGGACCCCGCCCTCGCCCGCAGCTTCGTCGCCACCGCCTTCCGGGATCCAGCGCGCCGCGACGTGCTCGCCGCCCTGACCCGGGTCGACCTGCTCGAGCTCTACACCCGCCTCCTCCGCGCCCGCCTCCACGACATCGCCCTCAAGCGGTGGGTCCGCCAGGGCGTCATCTCCAAGGCGTGGCTCAGCACGGGGGAGGAGGCCGTGACCGTGGGGCCCTGCTACGCGCTCGATCCGGCCCGCGACTACGCCGCCCCCATGATCCGGAACGCCGCCGCCTGCGCCGACCTCGGCCTGCCGCTCGCGGATATGCTGCGCGCCTACCTGGCGACCGCCGACTCCCCCTCCGCCGGCAAGGACCTCCACGTGGGCTCCCTGGCCCACCACACCCTCCAGCCGGTCTCGCCCGTCGGGCACATGGTGCCGGTGGTCGCCGGGGTCGCGCTGGCGATGAAGATCCGGCAGCACGACGGCGTCGCCCTCACCTGGATCGGCGACGGGACGACCAAGTCCGGCCCCGCGCACGAGGGGCTCAACTTCGCGGCCGTCCAGCGGCTGCCGGCGATCTTCGTGATCCAGAACAACCAGGTGGCGCTCGGCACCCGGCTGGACCAGCATCACCGGGGTGAGGGGTTCGAGGCCTGGCCCGGCGCCTACGGGGTGGCCGGCGCGAGCTTCGACGGCAACAACGTGCTCGACGCCTACGCCGCGACCGCGCTGGCGGTCGCGCGCTGCCGCGCCGGCGAAGGCCCCGTTTTGCTGCTGGCCGAGACCTTCCGCATGGGCGGCCACGCCACCCACGACGAGCGGGAGGCGCGGGAGACCTTCCCCGCAGCCCTCTTCGCCGAGTGGGGCAAGCGCGACCCGATCGGGCTGTACGAGCAATACCTGCGCGAGGAGGGAGTCACCGAGCAGGATCTCGCCGCCGCCGAGGCCGAGACGGCCGCCGCGGTCGAGCGCGCCGCCGAGGAGGCCCTCGCCAGCCGGGAGTCGCTCCCCCCGGGCCCGTCGGCCGTGACGGGAGTCTACGCCGACGCGTGATCCACCCACGCTCCCACGGAGGTACCCCATGAGACATCCGCCCGCCCGCGGCGCCACGCCGGCGCTGCTGCTCGGCTCACTCGTCCTCGTGGCCGGGGGAGTGGCCGCCGGGCTCCTCCTGGGCCGTCAGGCCTCGGCAGAGCGCGATCCGGTGACCACCCACGGCGAGTGGATCGCGATCCGCAAGAGCGCCACCGAGACCATCCGGGCCTACATCGCGTTCCCGGAGCGGAGCGATCCGGCGCCCGGGGTGATCGTGATCCACGAGGTCTACGGCCTCACGGACTGGGAGCCCACCGTGGCCGACCGCCTGGCGGCGGGAGGCTACGTGGCCATCGTGCCGGACCTGCTCTCGTCCCGATTCGGCTCCTCGCCAGCCACGGCCGACTCCGGCCGGAAGCTCATCGCCCAGCTGGTACCCGAAGCCATCAGCGCCGACCTCGACGCGGTGTTCGCCCACCTTGACGGCCTGCCAGCCGTCGCGAAGGGCAGGATCGGCACCATCGGCTTCTGCTGGGGCGGGGCGCAGAGCTTCCGGTACGCGACCCATAACCCGGCCCTGAAGGCGGCGGTGGTCTGTTACGGGTCGGCCCCCGACTCCGCCGCGCTCGCGAAGATCCGCTCACCGGTGCTCGGGGTCTACGGCGAGCAGGATGCGCGGATCAACGCGGCGCTCCCGGCCGTCGAAGCGCAGATGAAGGCGCTGGGCAAGTCCTTCGAGCACGACCTCTATCCCGGCACCGGCCACGGCTTCCTGAAGCCCGGGCGCCGGGGCCACGACACCGACCAGCCCGCACGGGCGTGGGAGCGGATCCTCTCGTTCTACGGGACGGCGCTGGGCAAGTGATCCGAGCGGCGAAGGGGGCCCTGCTGGTCGCCATCCCGCTGCTGGCCGGCTGCCGGGTCTCGCTCTCGCCGCTGCAGAATCGGATCGCGGTGGGGCAGGAGGCCTTCGTCGTCTTCGTGGCGGACGGCGAGGGCGGCCTGGGCGATCTCTTCGCGGTCCCCGGCGCGGGGGGCGTCGTCACGCCGGTGACCTACACTCGCCTCGATGAGTCCGCTCCCGCGCTGGCCCCGGACGGGGCCGCCCTCGCCTTCCTGCGCACTATCCCCGGGGCGCCGGACCAGCGGCTCGTCGTGATGAACCTCCTGAACGGATCGGAGCGGGATGCCCCGATCCCGGCCGGCCGGGGCACGCGCGTGGCGTGGAGCCGCACGGGCGAGAGCCTCTTCCTCGAGACCGACAGCG
>JBFIUJ010000257.1:0-4692 GCA_041607595.1 Gemmatimonadales bacterium
CGCGGCGGCTGGAGCGGCTCTCCCGGGAGGAGTCCCGCCCGGAGCTGGCTCGGACGGCCCAGCGACTCCGGGAGGCGGCCGAGGCGATGCGGCGGTCGGCGGCCGGCGGCGCCGCAGGCTCGGCGGAAGGACGAGCGGCGCTGGAGGAGCTGCGGTCGGCCACCCGCCAGCTCGAGCGGACCCGTGCGGGACGGATGGCGCGGGCGCTGGACGACGCCCGGCGCCGAGCGGCGGGCCTCCGGGACCGGCAGCAGGAAATGGCGCGCGATGTCGAGGCGCTCGACGACGCGGCCGATCGGGGGGCGCGGACCCGGCAGCTGCAGGACCGCAAGACCCAGATGGCCGCGGAGCTAGGCGACCTCGAGCGGGACCTCGACCGACTCGCCCGGGAGGCCGGCCGGGAGCAGGCGGAGGCGGGCCGCCGGATCGGTGAAGCCGTGAGCGACGCGCGGCGGCGGCAGCTGCGGGAGCGGATCCTCTTCTCCCGCGGCGTGATCCAGGGCGGTGCCTCGGAATATGCCAGGAACTTCGAGGAGCAGATCGGGGTAGGTCTCCGGACGCTGGCGGAGCGGCTGGACAGCGCCGCGGCGGCCGTGGAGACGGCAGGTCCCGGCCGCATGGCGGAGGCGCTCGACCGTACGGCGGAGGCGTTGGAGGACCTGGAGTCCCTCGCCGATCGGGTCGCCGCGGCCGGGCGAGGCGCCGCGGCCGGGGGCGACGCGGCCGCGGACGGCCAGCGTCCGACGCCGTCGGGCAATGCGGCTCCGGACCCCGCCCGGCAGTGGCGCCGGGAGCTGCAGGAGCGCCGAGGCGTCCTGGAGGACGTGCGCCGGCAGCTCCGCGCGGAGGGGGTCGAGACGGCTGAGCTGGATCGCATCCTGTCGGCGATCGGCCGGCTGGGTGAGCTCGGCGGCGGGGGCAACCTCCGCGAGGCGGAGGCGCTGGCGCGGGAGGTGGTGCAGCGCCTCAAGGAGTTCGAGTTCGCGCTCCGCCGCATGACGGATCCGGACGCGGAGCGGATCCTGCTCGCCGGAGACGAGGACGTCCCGCCGGAATACCGTGCCCTCGTGGAGGAATACTTCCGCGCCCTCGCGGGCGGCTCGAGCCGCCGCTAGCCGCGGACGAAACCCGGGCGAGGGGCCGCGCGTACGGGCGCCCGAGGGGTTCGCGTCCGTCCGCCCCGCCGCATGCATGTATGTTTCCATGCTTGGGAGCCGAACAGGCTCCCTCGTTTTCCATTTCTACCCAGGGAGTGTTCATGTCACGAGGATTCGTGAAGCCCATGCTCGCCGCCGTGGTGGCCGCCGCCATCGCGCCGGCGGCCTGGGCCCAGCTGCCGCCCGTCACGCCCGCTGAGGAGGCGGCCGGGCTCCGCGTCGCCAAGGCGACGTTCGAGCCGGTCGCGCTGCGGATCACCCGCGGGGACTCGGCCGTCGTGCGCGGGGCGCTGCTGGATAAGGACGGGAAGGCGGTCACGGGCGCCCAGGTGCTGGTCTACTCTCCGGGAAGCGCCGTCAGCACGCCCCGGCGGCCGTTGTCCGACGGCACGTTCTCGCTGGCCGGGAACACCCCCGGGAGCGCCTCGGTCATGGTCTTCGTGCGCGTCCCCTCGGACTCGGCCTCGTTCCAGGGGCTGGGCGGGATCAAGCAGCTCGCCCGCATCGAGGTCACGGTGGCCGATTGGCCGGTCGCGAAGATCGAGATCGGCAAGGCTCGCTACCGGCCCTACGCCGGGACGTCGTACAAGCTCACCGCCACGGCCATGACCTCGCACGGCACCAAGCACGGGACCGCGGTCCCGATCTGGCGGAGCGAGACGCCCGCCGTCGCGACCGTGACTCCGGGCGGGGTCGTGTCGCTGGTCAAGCCCGGCCAGGCCATCCTGGTGGCGAGCGCCGAGGGCGTCTCGAGCCGGGAGATGCTGACGGTGGAGCCCAATCCCACGCGCCAGCTGACCGTGGGGCCGAGGCATACGAAGACCCGAACGGGCGATGTGGTGCACCTGTCGGTCAGCGCGCTGGACCAGCGGGGCCGGCCGGTGGAGGGCGTGGCGTTGGCGTACGCCGTCTCCGGGTTGGATTCCGCCGGCGCGACGGTGTACGAGGACGGGGCGTTCGTCGCCGAGAACCCCGGGGCCTATCGGGTGCTGGTCAGCACCACCGGCCTCGCCGCCGAGGCGGTGGTCGAGGCGACGCCGCGTCCCAAGGCGACCCCGGTGCGCAAGATCGGCCAGGGTGCGCTGACCCAGGTGACCACCAGCGACCTGTGGGTCTTCACCGGCAAGGACGGGCGGGACTACGCCTACACCGGAACCCATTCGCAGGGCGGGGGCGAGCGGATGTTCGTGTGGGACGTGACCGATCCCGCCCAGGTCCGGCTCGTGGACTCGGTGGTGGTGGACGCACGGGTGGTGAACGACGTGAAGGTGAATCAGGACGCCTCCTGGGCCATCATCACCCGGGAGGGGGCCAGCACCCGCAAGAACGGGATCGTGGTGCTCGACCTGGCCGATCCCGCCCACCCCAAGATCCTGGCGGAGCTGACCGACAGCCTCACCGGCGGCGTGCACAACACCTGGATCCTCGGCGACGTGGTCTACGCCGTGAACGACGGCACCAGCGCCATGCACATCCTCGACCTCAGCGATCCCGCTCGGCCCAAGCATGCGGGCCGCTGGGAGGTCCGGCCGGGGGAGACGGACAAGACCCTGCATGACGTCTGGTCGGACGGCAAGTACGCCTACCTCTCGTACTGGGATGACGGTTTGGTCATCCTGGACGTCGGGGCGGGGACGCACGGCGGCACGCCCACCAAGCCGGCGTTCGTCAGCCGCATCGCCTACGGGATGGGCAACACCCACACGGCCTACCGTGAGCGCAACTACGTCTTCGTGGGAGATGAGATCTTCGGCTGCGAGGAGTGCATCAACGGTCCGCGCGGCTACATCCACGTGATGGACGTGAGCGACATCAACGCGCCGAAGGAAGTGGCGCGGTTCGAGGTGCCCGAGGCCGGCACCCACAACATCTGGGTGGAGGACGGCCTGTTGTACATCGCCTACTATCAGGGCGGGCTGCGGATCGTGGACGTCTCCGGCGAGCTTCGCGGGGATCTCTACCGTCAGGGCCGCCAGGTCGGCTGGATCCAGACGACCGGAGAAGAGGGCAAGGCCATCGTCCCGAATTCCGCGATGGCGTGGGGTCCTCAGCCGTTCAAGGGCAACATCTTCGTGAGCGACATGCACAGCGGCCTGTGGGTGGTGAAGCACGACCGTCCGCAGCCGGCGAGTCCCTGAGGCCGTGCGCCTCGAGCCCGTGTCCGGACGCCTCCGGCGGCCGGGCGCGGGCGTTGCTCGTCTCCCCACCTTTCGTGCGATCTCGAGGTAGCGTCTCCATGGTGAAGCTGCTGGCTCCTCTCCTCCTCCTGGGACTCCCGGCGCTGTCCGCGGCCCAGGCCCCGACGCACGACTATTGGGTCTACGTCGCGAACGAATCGAGCGATCTCGTGTCCCGCGTCCGGTTCGGGCCCGGCGGGGCCGTGGAGGAGGCCACGATCCCGGTCGGGATCATGCCGGCCGACCTCGACGGTCCCCACGGAATCACGGTGTCGCCCGGCGGGTCCCACTGGTACGTCTCGCTCGCCCACGGGACGCCCTTCGGGAAGGTCTGGAAGTTCGAGGCCGGTTCCGAGCGCCTGGTGGACTCCGCCACGGCCGGGCGGTTCCCGGCGTCCATGGCCATCACCCCGGATGGGGCGTCCCTCTTCGTCGTGAACTTCAACCTGCATGGCGACCACATCCCGAGCTCGGTGTCGGTGATCTTCACGCCCTTCATGCGGGTCACCCGCCAGATCGAGACCTGCATCATGCCCCACGGTGGGAAGGTGAGCTCGGATGGGCGACGGCACTACTCCGCCTGCATGATGGACGACCAGTTGGTGGAGATCGCGACCGACTCGCTCGCCGTCGTGCGGCGCCTCGCTCTCGTCCCGGGGCACGAGCGCGTGCTCGGGGATGACCACGCGAGCCATGCCATGGAGGGAGCCCGCTGCCGCCCCACCTGGGTCGCCGTCTCGCCCGACGACCGGCGCCTCTACGTGCCGTGCAACGGCCACCAGGAAGTGCTGGAGATCGACGCCTTGACGCTCGCCGTCACGCGCCGGTTCCCCACCGGGAAGGGCCCGTACAACGCGGACGTGTCCCCCGACGGCACACGGCTCGTGGTCACCCTCAAGGGGGGCCAGGCGGTCCTCCTCGTCGACCTGCGCAGCGGCCGGACCACCGAGATCCGGACGACCCAGCCGGTCACCCACGGCGTCGCCATCACTCCGGACTCGCGGTATGCCTTCGTGTCCAACGAGGCCATCGGGGCGATCCGCGGGACGGTGGACGTGATCGACCTGCGGACCGCGACGCGCGTCGCCTCGGTGCCGGTGCAGCATCAGCCGGGTGGCATCGCGTTCTGGAAGATGGAGCCGGCGCGGGCCACCGCGGGGCCCTGAGCCGTCCGGAGCCTCGGGGCCGAAACGGGCACGGACGCCTCGCGTTCGTGCCCGTTCGCTCGTGTGCTCGCCCACTCAGTGCGGAGGTCTCCCGTGTCGCACCGCGTCCTCGTGCCGGTCGGCCTGCCTCACCCTCGCCGGGTGCGCGTCCCGCCCTCCCACGGTCGAATTCGTCGCGGCGGGGTCCAGGCC
>JBFIUJ010000258.1:0-4663 GCA_041607595.1 Gemmatimonadales bacterium
AGACCCCCGGCCTGGCGGAGCGCCTGGCCCAGGGGACGATCACCGGCTACGTCGGCTTCGACCCAACGGCGGACTCGCTCCACGTCGGGAGCCTGGTGCCGGTGATGGGCCTGGCCTGGCTTCAGCGCCTGGGGGGCAGGCCGATCGCGCTGGTCGGCGGCGGCACCGGGCTCGTGGGCGACCCGAGCGGGAAGCGGAGCGAGCGCCCGATGCTCCCGCCGGAGGAGATCGAGGCCAACGCCCGGGCGATCCGCGGGCAGCTGGAGCGGTTCCTCAGCTTCGAGGGGCCCCAGGCCGCCCGACTCCTGAACAACGCCGACTGGCTCCGGGGCATCACCCTGATGGAGTTCCTGCGCGACGTGGGCAAGCATTTCACGCTCAGCTACATGCTCCAGAAGGAATCGGTGCGGAGCCGGATGGAGACCGGGATCTCTTACACCGAGTTCAGCTACATGCTGGTGCAGGCCTACGATTTCTGGCACCTGTTCCGCACCGCGGGCTGCGAGCTGCAGATGGGGGGGAGCGACCAGTGGGGCAACATCACGGCCGGGATCGAGCTGATCGGGAGGCGGGAGCAGGGCGCCGCGCACGGCCTCGTCTTTCCGCTCCTCACCACGGCCGGCGGCGGGAAGTTCGGCAAGAGCGAGGAGGGGAACGTCTGGTTGGATCCGGCCCGCACGAGCCCGTACAAGTTCTACCAGTTCTGGCTCAACGGCGACGATCGGGACGCGGAACGGCTCCTGTGCCTCTTCACCTTCATGCCCCTCGAGCGGATCGCCGAGGTGATGACCCGCCACGCGGCCGACCCCTCGGCCCGGGAGGCCCAGCGGGTCTTGGCCGAGGACGTCACCGCGCGGGTGCACGGCGCGGACACGGCCCGGCGAGTGGTGCGGGCCAGCCGGATTCTCTTCGGCGACACGGCGCTGCGCGAGGCCGAGCCCGAGGTGTTCGAGATCCTGGTGGGCGAGCTCCCGGTGGGACGGGCGACGCGGTCGGCGCTCGCCGGGGGCGTTCCGCTGGTCGAGGCGCTGGTGACGGCGGGGCTCGCCGGCTCGAAGAGCGAGGCCCGGCGCGGCCTCCAGGGGCGCGGCTTCAGCGTGAACGGCGAGAAGACGGCGGACGTGGACCGCGCGTTGACCGACGGCGACCTGCTGGCGGGGCGCTACGTGGTGCTCCAGCGCGGCCGCAAGCACTACGCGATGCTGGTCGCCGACTGAGTCGCCTCCGCTACCAGCGGCTCCGCCGCCGCCGGGTCCGGGGCGGCTTCGCTCCCAGGAGCCCGAACAATCCGCGCACCACCTCCCGCCCCACGGTCCGGCCGATCTTGGTCGTCAGCGCGCCCAGCAGGGTCCCGCCGGCGGCCTTGGCAAACGTCCCGGCGCTCCCCGTCTCCGCCTTCCCCCGCCTCGCCGGCGTCGGCCTGGTCGGCTCGTCGGCCGGAGAGGTCGCCGCCATGCGCCGGGCGAGCATCTCGTGCGCGCTCTCCCGGTCCACCGGCGTCCCGTACTCGGCCAGCAGGTCGGACGCGCGGATGTCCGCCTGGAGCTCTTCCGGCGAGAGCGGCGCCATGCGGGAGGTCGGGGCGATGAGCCGGGTCGCGACCACCGGGGTCGGGACCCCCCGGGGGTTCAGCGTGGTGATCGCCGCCTCCCCGATGCCGAGCGAGGTGAGGGTCTCCTCCAAATCGTAGAAGTCCGTCTTGGGGAAGGTCCGCACCGTCGCCTTGAGGGCCTTGTCGTCCTCCGGCGTGTGGGCCCGGAGCGCGTGCTGCACCCGGTTGCCCAGCTGGGCCAGCACGTCGTTCGGCACGTCCTTGGGCGTCTGGGTGACGAAGTAGACGCCCACCCCCTTGGAGCGGATCAGCCGCACCACCTGCTCGATCTGCTCGAGGAAGGGCTTGGGCGCATCGGCGAACAGGAGGTGGGCCTCGTCGAAGAAGAACACCAGCTTCGGCTTGGGGAGATCTCCCGCCTCCGGCAGGTTGTGGTAGAGCTCGGCGAGGAGCCACATCATGAAGGTCGAGAAGAGCCGGGGCTTGTCCTGCACGTCCGACAGCTCGAGGCAGGTCACCACGCCCTGACCCTCGGACGAGACCACCAGCATGTCGGTCACGTCGAACTCCGGCTCGCCGAAGAACGCCTCCGCCCCCTGGGCCTCGAGCTCGAGCATCTTCCGCAGCAGGACGCCCACCGACGCGCCCGACATCCCCCCGTACGGCTTGAGCGCCTCCTTGCCCTCTTCCCCCGTGAGGAACTGCAGCGCGGTCCGCAGGTCGGCGAAGTCCAGGAGCGGGAGCCCCTGGTCGTCGCAGTACTTGAAGACCATCGTGAGCACGCCCGTCTGGGTGGCGTTGAGGTCCAGCACCTTGGCCAGCAGGAGCGGGCCGAAGGAGCTCACCGTCGCCCGCAGCTGGACGCCGAGCTTCCCCGTCAGGCTCACGAACTCCACCGGCACCGCCGCCGGGGCCCACTCCACGCCCACCGCCTCGGACCGCGCCGCGATCTTGGGATGGGGCGCGCCGGGAGCGGCGAGGCCGGAGAGGTCGCCCTTGATGTCCGCCACGAACACCGGGACGCCCGCCCGGCTCAGCTGCTCGGCCATGAGCTGGAGGGTCTTGGTCTTGCCGGTGCCGGTCGCTCCCGCCACCAGCCCGTGCCGGTTCATCATGGCGAGCGGGACCCCGACCTTCGGCTCCCGGTGGACTTTCCCCTCGTGCAGGGCGGCGCCCAGCACCACGGTAGGGTCGCTGAAGCCGTAGCCGGTGGCGAGATGGGACGCGAAATCGGTCATGGAGTCAGGGGGCATGAGGAACAGGAGTCGGACGTGGCGGGCGGCGCCGCCTCCGGAGAATCTACCCGGGGTGGCCCGGCGGCCAAGGCCGTCACCGCACCCGGTCGAGGATCGCCAGGACCCGCTCCATCTCGTCCGGGGTCGTGTAGCAGTGGGGGCTCAGCCGGATCGCCCCCTCGCGGAGGCTCGCGACCACCCCGGCCTCGCGCAGTGCACGGTACGCGGCCGCGGGGTCGCTCGGCGCCAGGCTGACGATGCCCGAGGCGCGGGGACCCTCCGGCGACACGAGCGGCACGCCCCGGCGACGACACCACTCCTGCACCGGCTCCACCAGGGCCCGCAGGTGCGCCTCGATCCGCGGGATGCCGATCTCGAACAGCAGCTCGAGCGATCGGGTCATCCCGAGGAAGTCCTGGAAGGGCAGCGAGATCAGCTCGAACCGCCGGGCGTCCGCGCGGAGGGTGGCGTCGTATCGGGTCAGGCGGGTGAAGTCGTCCGTGCCTTCGAACGCCATCCACCCGGTGATCGGGGGATCGAGCCGCTCGAGCAGGCCGCGGCGCACGTAGGTGAAGCCCGACCCCCAGGGCGAGAGCAGCCACTTCTGGCCCCCGCAGGAGAGCACGTCCACCGGGGTCTTCGCCAGGTCGAGCGGAATCTGCCCGAGGCCCTGGATCGCGTCCACCACCAGGAACGCCCCGCTCGCCCGGGTCGCCGCGGACAGGCGGTCGAGGTCCACGGCGTAGCCGCTGCTGAACTGGACCTGGGACACGGCGACCGCCCGCACCCGCGGATCGGAGAGCCGGTCGAGGAGGCGGGCCTCGTCGGGCCAGCCCTCCGGTGTCGTGGGCAGCAGCTCCAGCGTCACGCCGCGGTCGGCGAGCCGCATCCAGGGATAGACGTTCGCGGGGAATTCCCGGTCGCTCGCCAGCACGATCTCGCCGGCTCGGAGCGGGAGCGTGCGCGCCGCCAGCGCCAGCCCGAACCCGGTGTTGGTGGAGAGCGCGATCTCGTCCGGATGGGCCCCGACCAGCCGGGCCGCGAGGGTGCGCGCGGCAGTCAGGATCGCGAGCAGCTCGGGGTCGCTCAGGCGATGTGGCTCCGCCCGCCGGCGATTGAAGTCCTCCAGCGCCCGACGGGTACGCTCGGGAAGGGGCCCGATCGAGGCCGCGTTGAGGTAGACGGTCTCCGCGGTCCAGGGGAACTCGGCGGCTCGGAGCGCCTCCAGGCCCGGCAGCGTCGCCCGCGCGGTGCCGGTCACGCCTCGCTCCGGAGCTTGGGGTCGTAGACTTCGCGGAGAACGTCGCCCACCACGTTGAACCCCAGCACCGCGACGCCGATCGCAACGCCCGGGGCCAGCGAGACCCAGGGAGCCACGCGCAGCAGGTCGCGTCCATCCGCGATCATCGCCCCCCAGCTCGGGGTGGGCGGCTGGGCACCCAGCCCGACGAACGAGAGGGCCGCCTCCGCCATGATCGCGGCCGCCATGCCCAGTGTGGCGACGACGATCACCTGCGCCCGGACGTTGGGGAGCAGGTGGCGGAAGAGGATCCGCCGGTCCGGCGCGCCGAGGGCCCGCGCCGCCGTGACGAAGTCGGTGGCCTTCAGGCTCAACACCTGGGCACGCACCACGCGCGCCATGCCGGCCCACCCGACCACCCCGATCGCCACGAACACGACCGGGAGCGAGGGCCGCACGGCGGCCGCGATGGCGATCAGCAACAGCAGGGTCGGAAAGGCGAGGGTGACGTCGGCCAGCCGCATCACCAGGCCGTCCACCCAGCGGCCGTAGTACCCGGCCACCAGCCCCATCGTGATCCCGAGGGCCGCGGCGATCGTCTGCGAGATCAGACCGACCGCGAGCGAGAGCCGCGCT
>JBFIUJ010000259.1:0-4598 GCA_041607595.1 Gemmatimonadales bacterium
AAGTCGGTGTTCGACGCGTTGCTCTACGCCGTCTTCACCGCCGGCCCGTTCGGCTGGCTCTGGCCGAGCTGACCGCCTCCCGCGGCGCTCCCGCGCTGATGTCCGCCCTCGTCGCCGCCCTGCGGCGGGGGCGCGGCGCTGCCGGCGGCTGCGCAGCAGCGAGCCACGGCGGTCGAGCTGGCGTTCCCACTCGGCCTGGCGTCGCGGACGCCGAGGGCGGCCTCATCCGCCGGATCGATCTCTCGCGCGGCGTGGTGGAGACGGTGGCCGGGCGGTAGGTCCCCGGTCGCCCTTCGCCTTTTCCGGGGTGTGCTCCCCCCGTCGGCCAGCGACCCGTCGCGCGGAAGGGGCGGCCCGATCCGAGCCCGTGCGCTTGCCGAGGGGCCTCGTGGCGAGTAACGTCCCGGCGAACCCCTGCGGAACGGAGCTGCGATGAGTCTCGGAAAAGAGTACCTGCAACAGATTCAGGGCGCCCTCTACGAGTTCGAGGAGTCGGTGGTGCGGCGGGAGAACCGGAGCCTGTTCCGGTCGAAGATCCCCCTTCAGCAGGACGTCGACCATGCCCGGCAGCGGGTGGTGGACGCGGTCGTCAAGATCGTCACCGCGGAGCGGATGACGCAGGGCAAGTAGCCGCACCTGGAGGTCGGGGTCATCGCGTCCGAGCCGCTCGCCGCTGCGCCATGGGTCGGTCCCGCCCTCCTCGGGGCGGCGCTGGCGGCCCTGGGCTACGCCGGCCGGCAGGTGCTTCTGGCCGCCCAATCCCTCTGGCAGGCCCGCCGGGAACGACGCGCCCGCCTGGGCACGCTCCTCGCCCTCCTGCGCGCGGGGGACGTGGCGTTCCGGGTGCAATGCGAGAACCGGGACCGCCTCTACGAGCTGCTCAAGCAGCGGCTCCCCGATCTCGTCGCGACGGCCGGGAGCTACGATCGCGCCTTCGCCGCCGCCTACCGCTCCCTGACCGACGAAGAGCGCGAGCTCTTCGCGGTGGTGCGGGCCATCACCGTGCACACGCTCCACCCGCTGAACGAGTCGCTCCTCCTCTGGCTCGCCGCCGACACGGACTTCAAGGTCCGGCCGTCCGGGCGCGGTCCGCGGGGCGAGCTGGCCGGCTTCCTGGCCCGGCTGGAGGCGCATCTCCTCCTGTGGCGGGCGAAGTACGAGACCTGGATTCCGCACAACATGGACCGGGCCCTGGTCTACCTGGCCGACGAGAAGCGCCATGGACTCGGGTTCCCGCAGGGCGGCACCGCGCTGGTGAGCCGACTCCTGGGACACCGCCCGGATCGGAGCGACTGAGCCTATGCACGCCGTGATCTGGGACTACGACGGCACCCTGGTGGACTCGAGCGCCCGGAACCTCGCCGCGACCCGCGCCATCCTCGAGCGATTGACCGGTCGGGCGGCGGAGGAGTTCCCGGCGGTCACCTCGCCGGGGCGCTACCAGGCGGCGATCCGGCGCTCCCGCAATTGGCGGGACCTCTATGCCCGGGAGTTCGGGCTCGGCGAGACGGAAGTGGATCAGGCGGGCGCCCTCTGGACCGAGTACCAGCGCGCGAGCGGCGGAGTCCCCGGGCCCGAGACGCCGGTGTTCCCCGGGATTCCGGAGACCCTCCGCGCGCTGGCGGCCGTGCCCCACGGCATCGTCTCCCAGAACGCATCGGCCGTCATCGCGGCCGAGCTGACGGCCCGGCGGCTCTCGGCCCACTTCCGGATCGTGATCGGGTTCGAGGACGTGCCGCGGGACCGGCAGAAGCCCGCGCCGGATGGGCTGCTGCGCTGCGCCGAGGCGCTGGCCCGCGAGGGCGGGACGCTCTTCTACGTGGGCGACCACGAGACCGACGCCGCCTGCGCGGCGCTCGCCCGCGTCGAGCTGGCCGGGCGCCTGCGGGTGGTGAGCATCGCCGCGTGTTGGGCCGAGCCGGCGCAGGAAGGCTGGACGGTCGAGCCCGACCATCGGGCCGGGCGGCCCGGCGAGGTGGTCGAGATCGTTCGAGGTTACGTGGAGGTGCGGTAGCGAGTCGATTGCCACGGCAACCGCGCGCGTCGCCGCGGTTGCCCCACCCGTGGGTTGCCCCGTCGTGCCCACTCCCGAGCGGCCAGGAGCGCAGATGGATCGAATCCAGTGGCTCACCATCGGCGGCATGCCAGTGATGCACCTCAACCTGGCCGGCATCACCGATCCCGAGGAGGCCCTCGCCGTCGTCGAAGCCGCGAAGCAGCCCGAGGGCAAGCATCGCCCTCACGGCATGCTCTCGCTGACGGAGGTGGCCGGCGGGCGCTTCGACCGCCGCCTGATCCAGGCCATCCGCTCACTGATCGAGCACAACCAGCCCTACGTCAAGGCCGGCGCGGTCGTGGGACTCTCCGGCCTCCAGCGGGTGATGTACGATTCCCTGCTCCGGCTGACCGGCCGGCGGAATCTCCACGCCTTCTCGACGGTGGACGAGGCGAAGGCGTGGCTGGAAGAGCAGGCCACGGGGGAGCGGTCGAAGTAGCGTCGGACCGACGAGGCGAGTCGAGAGTCGAGAGCCCGCCCCTCTTCCCCTTCCCCTGTCGCCATTCCCTGTCTCCTTCCCCTGTCTCTCGCGCTCCCCGGTTGCATCCCCCGCCCAGGCGGGCATCTTTGCGGAGTCCCGCCCTCGTTCCCAGGATCGTCTCTCGTGAAGATCGCGTTCATCGGCAGCCACGGCGTGGGGAAGACCACTCTCTGCTTCGACCTCGCCGCTCGGCTTAAGCGTCTGGACGTGGCGGTGGACATCGTGAAGGAGGTGGCCCGGGCGTGCCCCCTCCCCATCAACCGGGAGACGACGCTCGAGGCCCAGGCGTGGATCCTCCACAGCCAGATCGCCCAGGAGATCGCCCTTTCCGCCCAGTACGACGTGGTGGTCTGCGACCGCTCGGTGCTGGACAACTACGCCTATCTCGTGCATCGGGGCGGCCGGCGGCCGGAATACGACGCCCTGGTCCGCGAGTGGGTGGGGACCTACGGCGGCCTGTTCAAGGTCCCGGTAGTGGAGGCGCCCGCCTTCGACGGGATGCGGGACGTGAGCGGCGCGTTCCAAGCGGAGATCGACCGGCTGATCGA
This sequence comes from Gemmatimonadales bacterium, assembly GCA_041607595.1. Taxonomy (GTDB): domain Bacteria; phylum Gemmatimonadota; class Gemmatimonadetes; order Gemmatimonadales; family GWC2-71-9; genus JBFIUJ01. The sequence continues at coordinate 3,086 of JBFIUJ010000259.1, forward strand.
CGGCCTGCTGGAGGAACTGGCCGTGCCGTGCCATCGGCTGGAGCCCGCGCCCGCCGGAGGGCGGGACGAGTGGATCGAGACGGTGCTCCGCGCCAGCGGCTACCCGGCGAAGCCGCCCCAGATCGACCTCTTCACCGCGCCGGCCTGAGCGCCGGCGGCGGGCCGGGCCAAGCCTCGCGCCGAGTCCGTCTTTCTCGACCCTCAGGGGGGCCTGGGAGATCATGCACCCACTGCTCATCGGGGACCGGCGCCCGAGCGGGGCCGGCGTCATCACCGTCACCGAGCCCGCCCTGGCCCAGCCGATGGCCGAGGTGGCCGCGGCGGGCGACGACGACCTGGAGGCGGCCGTCGCCGCCGCCGGCCGAGCCTTCGGAGACTGGTCCCGGCGTCCGGCGGCCGCGCGGGCGGAGATCCTGTTCCGCTTCTCGGACCTGGTGCGGGAGCGGGCCGAGGAGCTGGCCCTGCTGGAGGCGCGGAACGTCGGGAAGCCGATCGGGGACGCGCGGTGGGAGGCGGGCCACGTCGCCGACACGCTGCGCTACTACGCCGGCGCCGCCGACAAGCTCTTCGGGGAGACGATCCCGGTCGCGAAGGGGGGACTCGACCTCACGCTCCGTCAGCCGCTCGGCGTCGTGGGCCTCATCGTCCCCTGGAACTTCCCGATGGTGATCGCCACCTGGAAGCTGGGACCGGCCCTCGCCTGCGGCAACACCGTGGTGCTCAAGCCCGCGAGCCTCACCCCGCTGACCGCGATCCGCCTGGGCGAGCTGGCCCTCGAAGCGGGAGTGCCGCCGGGCGTGCTCAATGTCCTCCCTGGCCCCGGGGCGTCGATCGGCCAACGGATGGCGGCGCACCGGGACATCGCCAAGATCGGGTTCACCGGCGAGACCGAGACCGGGCGCCGGATCCTGGCCGCGGCCGGGCAGACGATCAAGCGGGTGACGCTCGAGCTCGGCGGCAAGTCGCCGAACATCGTGTTTGCCGACGTGGATCTCGAGGAGGCGGCGCGGCACGCCTGCGCGTCGGTCTTCGCCAATGCGGGGCAGGACTGCTGCGCGCGAACCCGGGTGATCGTCGAGCGCACGATCTACCCGGATCTGGTGGAGGCGATGGCCGCCGTGGCCGGGCGCCTGCGCGTGGGCGATCCACTCGACGAGCGGACCGAGATGGGCCCGCTGGTCTCCGCCGCCCAGCGCGAGCGGACCGAGCGCTACGTCGCCCTGGGCCGGGAGGAGGGAGCCCGCCACGTCTGCGGCGGCGAGCGGCCGGCGCGCGAGGGGTTCTTCTTGACCCCGGCCATCTTCGCCGACGCCAGGCCCGGGACCCGGATCGTGGACGAGGAAGTGTTCGGCCCCCTCGTGGCGGTGATGCCGTTCGACAGCGAGGAAGAGGCGATCGCCCTCGCCAACGACACGCCCTACGGGCTCTCGGGATCGCTCTGGACCGGCGACCTCAAGCGGGCGCTCCGGGTCGCGATGGCGGTGCGCACCGGGGTCATCTCGGTCAACTCCTC
>JBFIUJ010000260.1:0-4562 GCA_041607595.1 Gemmatimonadales bacterium
AAGGTGGCCCGGCTGCACCTCGACAAGCTCGGCGTGAAGCTGACCCGGCTCACCCCGAGCCAGGCCGAGTACATTGGCGTGCCGGTCGAGGGGCCGTACAAGCCGGAGCTCTACCGGTACTAGCGCCCACGGCCGGAGGGTACACGAGGGAGGGGCGGCGTCCGATTCGGACGCCGCCCCTTCGTTTCCTCTCATCGCGGCTTCGAGACGGCGCTAGAACAACACGCCGCCCGTCAGCACGAACTGCTCCCCGCCGCCGAGCTCGAACTTGACCTCGGCGAAAGGCGCCAGGCGCTTGCCCTGCATCCCGAACTTGGTCCCTCCAACGATGTTGAGACCGATGTCCGTGTTGCTCGCACCGCTGATCCCGGGGATGTTCAGGTCGACCGACGCATGGGCGACGTTCAGGCCCCCGCCGACGTACGGCGCCAGCGACCCCTTCACGCCGGGGATCGCGTAGAGCACGTTGCCGTTGATCTCCCAGTACGTGAGCGGCCCGTCCGGAAAGTAGTAGTCGAACGAGGCCGTGCCCTCGAGCGGCGTGCCCTTGATGATGTTGTTCAGGCCGAAGACGACCCGTCCGCCGACGCCGAAGTCGACGTCGTCGGCCCAGCTACCTTGGGCGCCGAAGCGCACCTGGGCCTCCGCGCGGGGGGCGGCCAGGACGCACAGGAGGACGAGCAGGAGGGGGGGCAGGAACTTGCGCATGGGATCTCCTCGCAGGGGTCCGGAACGAATGGCGCCCAACGCTACTGCTTGTGCGGCGTCCCGGCAAGCGACAGATTGCGCCAACCTCCCCGATCCGTCGGCCGATGATCTCCGCGCGCTCGACCCTGATCCTCCTGATGCTCGCCTCGCTCGCCCTCCCGGTCTGCCCGGCCGGGGCCCAGGCGCCGCGTGCCGGCCCACGGGAGACTCTCGACGCCAAGCTCCAGAACCAGCTCCAGGAGCTGGTGCGGGACTTCCGCGGCCGCGTGGGCCTCTACGTCCGGCACCTGCCCACCGGCCGGATCTCGGCGATCAACGCGGACGAGCTCTTCCCCACCGCCAGCATGATCAAGGTCCCGATCCTGATCGGGCTCTTCGACGCGATCGATCGCGGCGTCCTCGGCTTCCGCTCGGATCTGGTCTACCGCGACTCGCTGCTCTACCCGGGCGAGGACCTGCTCGGCTCGTTCCGGGACGGCGCGCGGATCTCGGTGAGCAAGCTGGTGCTGCTGATGATCTCCGCCAGCGACAACACCGCCGCGCTCTGGGCCCAGGACCTCGCCGGCGGGGGGACCGCGATCAACCAATGGCTCGACCGCAATGGATTCGTCACCACCCGGGTCAACTCGCGCACGCCCGGCCGGGAGCGCAACCGCACCGAGCACGGGTGGGGCCAGACCACGCCGCGGGAGATGGCCAACCTCCTCGTGATGATCCGCGAGGGGCGGGCGGTGAGCCCGGCGGCGAGCGAGGAGATGTACCGTGCGCTCGGCCGGGTATACTGGACGGGCGAGGCGGTCTCGACGATCCCGCCCACGGTGCAGGTGGCGGCCAAGCAGGGGGCGGTGGACGACTCCCGCTCGGAGGTCGGGCTGGTGAGCTCCCCCTCCGGCGACTACGTCTTCTGCATCATCACCAAGGGACAGGCCGACCAGAGCTGGACCTCGTCCAACGAAGGCTTCGTGCTGCTCCGGCGGATCTCGGCGGCGCTCTGGCAGCACTTCGAGCCCAAGAACCAGTGGGTCCCGGCACGCGGCGTCGAGCGGTTCAAGCCGTGAGACGCGGGTGAGAGTCCACCTCGTCGACGGCACCTACGAGCTCTTCCGCCACTTCTACGCCCTGCCCTCCGCGGTGGACGCCGGCGGCCGGGAGATCGCGGCCGCCCGGGGCGTCGCCGGGTCGGTGCTCTCCCTCCTGGCCGACGGCGCCACCCACGTGGCCGTGGCGACCGACCACGTCATCGAGTCCTTCCGCAACGATCTGTGGCCCGACTACAAGGACGGGACGGGCATCGACCCGGACCTGTTCTCCCAGTTCCCGCTGGTGGAGGACGCGCTGTCCGCGCTCGGGGTCGTGGTCTGGCCGATGGTGGCCTACGAGGCCGACGACGGCCTCGCCGCCGGCGCCGCCCTCGCCGCCGCCGATCCGCGGGTGGAGCGCGTCTTCGTCTGCACGCCCGACAAGGACCTGGCCCAATGCGTGTCCGGTGACCGGGTCGTGCAGCTGGACCGGCGCCGGCGGTTGGTAATCGACGAGGCGGGGGTCCGGGAAAAATTCGGCGTGTCGCCCGCCTCCATCCCGGACTACCTGGCCCTGGTCGGCGATGCCGCGGACGGCTATCCGGGGCTTCCGGGGTGGGGCGCCAAATCCGCCGCCCTGGTGCTGGCCCGCTACGGCCACCTCGAGGCCATCCCGCCGGATCCGGGGGTCTGGGCGGTGAAGGTGCGCAGCGCGGAGCGGCTCGCGGCCACCCTCTCGGAGCAGCGGGAACAGGCCTTCCTCTTCCGCCGTCTCGCCACGCTCGACCGGGCCGCCCCGGTGAGCCCCTCGGTGGACGCTCTCCGCTGGCATGGTCCGGCGTCCGGCTTCTCCGGGCTCGCGGAGCGGCTCGGCGTTCCCGGCCTGGCGCGCCGGGCCGAGGCCCTGGCGGGCGACCGGACCTAGCCGTGCCCCCCGCACCGAGCCCGGCCGTCATCTGGCACGAAGCCTACGAAGTGGACATCGGCCCCCACGTCTTCCCCACGCGGAAGTACCGGCTGACCCGCGACCGGCTGCTCGATCAGGGGGCGATCGCGGAGTCCCACCTCTCGCGTCCCGCCCCGGCGACCGACGGCCAGATGGCCCTGGTGCACACCGAGGCGTACCTCGGCGCCATCCGGGACGGCACCCTGACGCAGGAGGAACGGCTCCTGCTCGAGGTGCCCTTCAGCCCGGCGCTCCGAGAGGCGATGTGGCTCTGCACCGGCGGCACCACGCTCGCCGCGCGCCGAGCGCTCGCCGACGGGGTAGCCGTCCACCTCGGGGGCGGGTTCCACCACGCTTTTCCCGACCACGGGGAGGGGTTCTGTCTCGTGAACGACGTGGCGGTGGCGGTGCGCACCCTCCAGCGCGAGGGCGCGATCGTCCGCGCGGCGGTGGTGGACCTCGACGTCCACCACGGTAACGGGACCGCGGCCGTCTTCGCGGCTGACGAGTCGGTGTTCACCTTCTCGATGCACCAGGAGAGCAACTACCCCGCGTGGAAGCCGCCGAGCGACCTGGACATCGGCCTCCCCGACGGGATCGGGGACGAGCCGTATCTCGAGCTCTTGGCTCGCCACCTTCCGCTCGTCCTGGACGAGGCCCGGCCCGATCTCGTGATGTACCTCGCCGGCGCGGACCCGTACCGGGAGGATCAGCTGGGCGGGCTCGGGCTCTCGATCGACGGGCTCCGACGGCGGGACGACATGGTGCTTCGGGCGGCACGCGACGCCGGCCTCCCAGTCGCGGTGACGCTCGCGGGCGGCTACGCTCGCCATCCCGACGACACCGTGCGAATCCACTGCGGCACCGTGCGCGCCGCGCTTGCCGTCTGCTGAGCCGTGGCTCGCATTCGGCCCCACCTCCTCGGCGTGGACGACGCGCCCTTCACCAAGGGTCAGCCGGAGCCCGTGCCCATCGTCGGGGTGACGATGGAGGGCGCCGACGTCGTGGAGGGAGTGGCGATCACCGAGTTCCCGGTGGACGGGGCCGGCGCCACGGAGTACCTGGCCGGCTGGATCACGGGGCTCCGGACCCGCGACTCCCTGCAGGGCGTCGTGATCGGCGGCATCACGATCGCCGGGTTGGGCCTGGTGGACATGCCCGCCCTGGCCGGCGCGCTCGGGCTGCCGGTGATGTCGGTGACCCGGCACGACCCCGGTCGCTCCGACCTGCCCGAGGCGCTCCGGGCGGCCGGCTTCCTGGATCGCCTCCCGGTCGCGGAGCGGTCGCCCAAGGCCTACCGCGCCGAGGACGGACTCTTCCTCGCCGTGGCGGGAGAGGAGTTTTCCAGCGCCTCGGCGATGCTGCGCGCCAGCCTGGGCAAGGCCCGGCTGCCCGAGCCGCTGCGCCTGGCGCACCTGATCGCGCGCGCGCTGGTGACGGGAGAATCCAGAGGACGGGTGTGACGGCGGGGAGGTGGAGCCGGCTCAGCCGCCCCGGGTCTCCTGCCAGTCGCCACCCACGCAGACCGCGTCGATGGCCGAGGCGTCCGCGCCGAACACCAATGCGTCCAGCAGCGTCGCCTCGTCGGCCCCGGCGAGCGCAGGGGCGGAGAGGTCCACCGACACGAGATCGGCCCAGGCGCCGGGGGTGATTCGGCCGGCCGGCACGCCCAGTGCCTCGGCCCCGCCGGAAGTGGCCGCGTCGAGCAGCGCCCGGGACACGGCCCCGTCACCGGCGCGGAGCGCCCCCCGGCGCTCGCCCCGGAGCCGCTGCCCGTATTCGAGCCACCGCATCTCCTCCAGCATCGCGATGCGCGCGTTCGAGTCGGTCCCGAGACAGAGCCGTCCGCCCGCGGCGTGGGCCCGGTCGAGGTCCGGCAGGCCGTCGCC
>JBFIUJ010000261.1:0-4480 GCA_041607595.1 Gemmatimonadales bacterium
GGCGTGCGCCGGTTGTAGCCCTGGCCCGATCCGCCGGCCTGGGCGGCGGCGGCCATCACGTTGAAGAGCGGAGGCCCGCCCTCGACGCCCCCGATCCCCTGCCAGTTGAGCCAGTACCGCCCGGGCAGGACGTACCCGAAGATCCGCTGCAGGTAGGCGACCTCTTGGAGATGGATCTGCCGGCCGTTGATGAAGACCCCGGTCGTGCTCCCGGATGCGTCGCTCCGGAGCGGACCGCCCAGCTCGAGGCCGGGCAGGAGCTGCCCCATCGCGGGCCCGCCCTGGTTGCCCCAGAGCCCGGACACGGCATCGTACCAGTACTTCCCCGGCGGAATCGGCGCCTCTGCGGGAATGCCCATCCGCAGGCGCAGCGCGCGGAGGTCGTCGGGCGAGAGCGCCTTCCCGTTCACCACGACCGCCGAGCCCTGCTGGGCCAGGGCGGCCGGCGCCGAGACGAGGAGCAAGAGCAGCGTGGGGGTGAGCATGGCGAGACGCATGAGGGCCTCCTTATGGCGCGGGGACGGGGACGGCCGCTGCGATGAAGCTACGGCCGGCGCCCCGGCCGGAAAACCGGTCAGCGGTGAGACGGCGGCGCGTCCCGCCCGACGAAGGCCGGCGAGCGCCGGTCCAGGAGATGGGCGGCCTCCACCGGCACCGCGTATCCACCCCCGCTCCGGGAGAGGAGCCCGGCCAGCACCAGATAGTCGCAGAGGCTCCCCACCGACAGCTCGCTCGTCCCGCAGCGACGGGCGAGGGCCGCGGCCGTTCTCGTTCCCGCGGCGATCATGGTGAAGAGGTCGAGCGCCAACGCCCGGAGCACCAGGCTCCGCCGGTGATCCGCGGCCAGGGCATCGAGCTCGGCGTGACCGGACCGCGCCCGGGGAACGAACCTGATCGGCCCCCTCATGCGTCGAGCGGCTCGCGGGTCCAGAACACGAAGTCGGTCGGCGCCGGCTCCGCGCCGCCCGAGCGCAGGAGCTGGGCGATCTGCCCCCGATGGTACCAGGAGTGACCGAAGAGCTGGGTGAGGATGTCCTCGACGCGACTCCGGTAGCGATCGCCCTCGGTGCTGCGATAGGCGAAGTCCCGCCCCAGCTCCGCATCGTCGAGCCGTCCCAGGTATGCGGTCCATTCCGCCTCGACGCCGCGCCACTCGGCGGCCAGGTCGTCCAGGAGGACCCCACGCGGGAAGATCTCGGCCGGTCCCTGAGCCGCGGCTCCTAGCCGGTGGAGCCAGAGCCGACGGGCGGCGGCCATGTGCGCGAAGAGGTCCACGGCGCGGTGGAACCAGTCGGCCTCCCGGCCGCCGGCGGGGACCCGCTGGAGGGACGCGAGCACCTTCGCGTGCGCGTCCCGCTCGTAGTCGTACCAGCGCCGATACCGGTCGGCGAGCGCTCCGGCCATGCTCTCTCCCGGGCGGCCGACGCCCGCCCCTGCGTGTCCCGAACTCACCCGTCGGACGTGGCGGTGGCGAGCTCGGGGATCGCCATCGCCCCAATGGTCGAAAGATCGCCGGTCACCAGGCGGCGGTGGTAGTCCACCTGGCCCAGGTGGTACGCCAAGTGGGTGGCGAGGTGGGTCAGGAAGTCCCCGGTCGCCACCCGGACGCCGCCGACCGCCAGCGGATACGCGCCGACGAGCGTCTCCGGGGTGAGGCCGGCCAGCGCCTCCCGGACCGCAGCCGCGGCGCGGTCCACCTCGGCCAACAGCTCCGCCCGCGGGACGTCGCGACGGCCGAACTCCCCGGCTCGGTCGCGAACATACCCGGTGCCTCCCAGGATCCCGCCGAGGAAATGCTGGAGGTTGCCCGCGACGTGGAGCGCGAGGGTTCCCGCCGAGTTTTCGATGCCCGGCGCCACCCGCCAGAGGTCGGACTCGGCCGGATAGGCCGCGATCTCCCGCCGTAGGGCGGCCAGGTCGCGGGCGAAGAGCGCGGCGAGGGACTGGGCGAGCATGGGATCTCCTAGGATCGGTCGGATCGCTGATACACCGCCACCGCCCAGAACGCCCGCCGGTAGAGCCCGATGCGTCGAAAGCCGTCCTCCGCGAGCAGCGCCTCGAGCTCTTCCACCGAGTGGACGAAGGTGCGGAACGGATCGCCCCGGAGCCGCCGGATCAGGTTCTGCAGCGCCACCGCGGCCCGCACCAGCCAGCGCTCCCGCGGGTAGCTCAGGGCGTACCGGCGCCGGCACTTCCCCGCGGAGGCCCGCACCAGCGGAGCCAGGTCGGGGTAGCAGCAGATCACCCGGTCCAAGGCGACGAGTCCGGCGGGCTCCGTCAACTCGGCGACGGCGACGAGATCGCCCTCGATCGCTCGGAAGCGGCCCTCGTGACCCCGCGCGCGGGCCTCGCCCTCGGCCGCGGACCGATAGGCCGCCGACGCCTCGACGAGCGTCGCGCGACCGACCCCGCCCTCGAGCAGCTCCAACGCGACGACCCCCACTCCGCCCCCGACGTCAAGCAGCGTCTCGCCTTCCGTCGCCAGGTCCCGGAGACCCTCGACGATCCTCGCCGTGGTCCAGTCCGGTCCGCCGCGGCGGTATTGCTCCAGGTCGCGCCTGGCGTGTGCCGGGCCGAAGTGCGCGGTCAGGGCTGGGGTCGAGCAGCAGTGCATGATCACGATCGATCCAAGATCGGGGCCGGCGCGGTCCGGTCAAGCCGCCGGCTTGCGGAGGCACCAGACGGACATCGCGCGCTGTCCGTGGACCACGACGGTCTTGAGCGGATCGGCCCACTCGCCCCGCAGCCGCTCGGTGGTGGCCCGGAGGAGCTCCTCGTCCACGAGGAACCGCTCGTCCCCGTCGGGCTGGACGAAGCGGCGCCCGCCCACCGGGCGGTGCTGCTCCTCGTGTCCGACCGTCGCCGCGAGGCGGGCGAAGAAGAGCCCGCCGGGGCGCAGCACGCGCCACAGCTCGTCCACCATCCGGTGGAAGTGCTCCTCCGAGTCGGCGAAGTGCAGGACCGCGTTGGCCAGTACCGCGTCGAACGCCGAGCCTTCGTAGGGGAGCCGCGCCACGTCGCCCACGCGGAAGTTGTCCTCCGACAGCCACGGGGCCAGGCGGGCGGCGAGCACGCGCACGGCCTCCACCGCCTCGAACGAGGCGTCGAGGCCGTGGACGTCGTATCCACTCCGGAGGAAGTAGACGAGGTTGCGTCCGGCGCCGCAGCCGGCGTCCAGCACGCGCGTGCCCGCCGGTAGCCGGCCCCGGAGGAGCTGGTCGAAGAGGTAGACGTCGATCCCTCCGAACCAGCCCGGAAGGTCGAGCGTCGGAGGATGGGGAGGCGGTGCGCCGCCACGGGGTCCGCTCGCCACGAGAACGGCCCTCAGTCGGTTGAGGCGGGGGCGCCGCCCAGCGCGCGGGCGATGCGCGCCCGCTCGTCGCCACTCGAGGGATCGAAGTCGAGCTGGTAGTAGCGCATTTCGAGCAGAAACCGCTCGCCCGCGTCGGCCGGCCCGCCCCGCTCGAGGATGCCGGCCACCGTGCGATCCATGTAGGCGCCCCAGTCCGGCCGCCGCCCGTCCCCGTCCACGAAGCCGTACTCCCGCGCCAGGGTCCAGCTGGCGTGGACCCGTCCGGCTTTGCGGGCGACGTCCGGGTCGGAGGCCAGCGCGGCGATCGCGCGTCCCACGAAGATGGGCGTCTCGGACTCCGCGAAGTGCGGGTCCTTTGCGATCGCCTCCTGCCATGTGTCTTCGGTCACGCCAAAGTGATCGAGCATGGCCTCGGAGCGCAGGAAGCCTGGGGTGACCGCGAGGGCGGTGATCCCTGGATGCTCGCGGAGGTCGGCGGCCATGGCATAGGCGAGGCGGATCGCGGAGACCTTGGCGAGATCGTAGACCAGGTTGCCACGGTAGCCCAGGAAGTCGCCGTCGGTGATCTCGACGACGAGCCCGGTCCCGCGCTCCACCATGAGCGGCACGCCGTGGCGGCTCGTGATGAGATGGGAATGGACGGCCTGCTCGAGGAGTTGAAGGCCCTTGCTCACGGTGAGCCGCCAGAAGGGCTCGCCCCATTCGGTGAGCGCGTCCCCGCCCCAGACGTCGTTCACCAGCACGTCCAGCCGCCCGTGGTCCCGCCGTACCCGGGAGAAGAGATCCGCCACCTCCTCCTCCACCGTGTGATCCACCCGCAGAGCGAGGCCTCGGCCGCCGCACGCGGTGACCAGCTCGGCCGTCTCCTCGATGGTCTCGGGCCGGCCCGGGGTGGCCGGCGCCCCGCGGGTACTCCGGCCCGTGCAGTAGACCGTCGCCCCCGCCTCGCCCAGCATGGTGGCGATGCCGCGTCCCGCCCCCCGGGTGGCGCCGGCCACCACCGCGACCTTGTCCCTCAGCGACGCCATTCGACCGCCCGGCCTAGGCCCCGGGCGCGGCGACCGGGCCGACCGGCGGAGGCGCCCATCGGTCCGGCGGGACCACGACGGGGCGGTCCTTGTCCGATTCGTAGTGAGGAGACATGATCTGCACGCCGTACTGGTTGAA
>JBFIUJ010000262.1:0-4472 GCA_041607595.1 Gemmatimonadales bacterium
ATCCGCTTTCCGACTCGACGGGAGCTCCCGCCGTTCCTCCTCCAGCGGGGAGACCTCTCGTTCACGCTCGGCGCCGCCGGTCGGGAGAGCCACTACCAGGTCCGGGTGGTGGATCTCACCTCGGCGCCGACGCTCCTCGGGCGACCGACCCGGATCGAGGCGCTCCGCGACGCGGCCCGGAGCGGCGGAGCCAGCCTCGGCCTCACGGCCCTGCTGGATCACGTCGGGCCGGTCTCACGGGATTCGCTCCGGGCCGTGGTCTCGGGGGTCCGGCTCCCGGGGTTTCCGCTCCCCCTCTTGCCGCTTCGGGCGGAGCCGGGCGTCGGGTCCTCCAGCCTCGACCTCGCGGTGCGGGGTCAGGAGATCTCGGTGCGCTGGAACCTGCGCGCCGATCGGGTGCGATGGGCCCCCGACAGCGTGCGGGCCCGGACGCTCAATCCCGTGGAGGCCATGGTCACGCGGGTGATCGCCGGCGTCGAGGCCTTGGAGATCACCGCGGAGGCGGTGGGACCGATCCGCGCGCCCCGCGTGAGCATCCGCTCCAACGTGGACCGGGTGGTGGCGGCTCGCCTCCAAGCCGTGCTCGGCGAGGAGGTGGCGCGGGCGGAGGCTCGGGTCCGGGCCGAAGTGGACGCCCTGATCCGGGCCCGGGTCGAGCCCGTGCGACGGCAGGCGGGGGCGTTGGAGGAGCGCGCCCGGACGCGCGTGGCGGAGGCGCGCGCGCGGGTCACGGAGGAGCGCCGTGCCCTCGAGGCCCGGCTCCGGAGTCTGGGCGGCGCCCTTGGCGGGATTCCGCTCCCCGGCTGAGCCGGTGGCTGGTTGCTCGGTCACCTCGGTCCGGCTATAGATTCCGGCCTCTCCACGCTCGCGAGGATCGATGCGGATCGGCGTTCCCAAGGAAACCGAGGCGGATGAACGGCGGGTAGGCCTGGTGCCCGACGCGGTGGGGCGCCTCGTTCGGTCGGGCCACCAGGTCCAGGTCGAGCGAGGCGCTGGAGTATCCGCCCATTTTCCCGACGCGGAGTACGAGGCGGCCGGCGCCGCCCTGGCGGGTCGGGAGGAGGTGTTCGGCGGGGCCGACCTCTTGGTGAAAGTCCGCCGCCCGACCGAGGACGAGGCGGGTCGGCTCAAGGCCGGGGGCGCTGTGGCGGGCCTCCTGCAGCCCTACGACAGCGAGACCCTGCTGGGTCGGTTGGCCGAGCGCCGGGTCACGGGCTTCGCCATGGAGCTGGTTCCGCGGACGACCAAGGCGCAGTCCATGGACGTGCTTTCCTCGCAGGCCACGGTCGCCGGCTACAAGGCCGTCCTCCTCGGCGCGTCGAACCTCTCCCGGCTCCTGCCGATGCTCACCACCGCGGCCGGCACCCTCGCTCCCGCGAAGGCCTTCGTGGTGGGCGCCGGCGTCGCCGGCCTCCAGGCGATCGCCACCGCGCGCCGCCTCGGCGCCGTGGTGTCGGCGTTCGACGTACGTCCGGTCGTGAAGGAGCAGGTCGAGAGCCTCGGCGCCACGTTCCTCGAGGGGAAGGCTGCTGCGGAAGGCGCCGGGGGGTACGCCCGGGAGCTGGATGCGGATGAGCGCCGCCGGGTGGAGGCGCTGATCGCGGGACACGTGCCGGCGATGAATCTGGTGATCACGACGGCGGCGGTCCCCGGGAAGCGCGCGCCGTGCGTCATCACGGAGGAGATGGTCCGGGCCATGCGTCTGGGGTCGGTGATCGTGGACCTGGCCGCGGAGGGGGGCGGCAACTGCGCCCTGACGCGCGCCGGCCAGACGGTGGAGGCCCACGGCGTCACGATCCTGGGACCGGTCAATCTCGCGGCCACCGTGCCCATGCACGCCAGCCAGATGTACAGCCGCAACCTGCTCACGTTCATCCAGCACGTCGCCCCGGACGGGTCCCTCGCCGTGGATCTGGAGGACCCCATCACGGGCGCCATGTGCGTCACCCACCTGGGCGAAGTCCGCCACGGGAGAGCCGCATGAGCGAAGTCCTCATCCTCGGCATCGTCATCTTCACCCTCGCCACCTTCCTCGGCTTCGAGGTGATCCACCGCGTCCCGCCGACGCTCCATACGCCGTTGATGTCGGGCTCCAACGCCATCAGCGGCATCACGGTCGTCGGTGCGCTCGTGATCGCCGGCGGGGGATTCGGGTGGATCTCCAGCGTCTTCGGCTTCGGCGCGATCGTCTTCGCCATGATGAACGTGGTCGGGGGCTACACCGTGACCGACCGCATGCTCCAGATGTTCCGTCGCACGCCGGAGTCCAAGTGATTCCCTCCTTCCTTGTCGAGCTGAGCTACCTGCTGGCCTCGGCGTTCTTCATCATCGGGCTCAAGCGGCTGTCCAGCCCCGCCACCGCGCGGCAGGGGAACCTGCTGTCCGGCCTCGGAATGCTGATCGCGATCGTGGTCACCCTGCTGCACATGCGCATCCTCTCGCCCTGGGCCATCGTGGCGGGGATGGTGGTGGGCGGGGGCCTGGGCCTCTGGATGGCCCGCGCCGTGGCCATGACCTCCATGCCCCAGATGGTGGCCCTGCTGAACGGCTTCGGGGGCGGGGCCTCGCTGTTGGTCGGCGGCGCGGAGTTCCTGAAGGCGGAGCTGGCGGGAGAGGTCCTGCCGCTCGACACCGGGATCACCATCCAGCTGAGCCTCCTGGTGGGAGCGGTGACGCTGTCGGGGAGCTTGGTGGCGTTCGCCAAGCTGCAGGAGCTCCTGACCGGCCGGCCGATCACCTTCCCCCTGCAGAAGGTCTTTAACGCCACGGTGTTCTTGGCCATCGTCGCCCTCGGCGTGCTCCAGGTGGCGACGGTCGAGCAGCAGCTCGGTCCCTTCTACGCCGTGCTGGGCCTGAGCCTGCTCCTGGGGATCCTCCTGGTCATCCCGATCGGCGGGGCGGACATGCCCGTCGTGATCTCCCTCCTCAATTCCTACTCCGGCATCGCCGCCGCGATGACTGGGTTCGTGATCAACAACCACGTGCTGATCATCGCCGGTGCCTTGGTGGGGTCCTCGGGCATCATCCTGACCCAGATCATGTGCAAGGGGATGAACCGCTCGCTGGGCAACGTGCTGTTCGGCGCCTTCGGCGGGGTCGCCCTCCCGGCGGGGGGGCGGACCGCCGAGGGGCTCACCGTCCGGGAGATCACGGCGGAGGACGCCGCGCTCCAGCTCGGGTTCGCTCGGTTGGTGATCGTGGTGCCCGGCTACGGGCTGGCCGTGGCCCAGGCGCAGCACCAGATTCGGGAGTTGGCCGACCTGATCGAGCGCAATGGCGGCGAGGTGAAATACGCGATCCACCCGGTCGCCGGTCGCATGCCGGGTCACATGAACGTGCTGTTGGCCGAGGCCAACGTCCCTTACGACAAGCTGTGCGACATGGAGCAGGTGAATCCCGATTTCGATCGCGCCGACGTGGCGCTCGTGGTCGGGGCGAACGACGTAGTCAACCCGGCGGCCCGAAGCGACCCGGCGAGCCCGATCTACGGCATGCCCATCCTGAACGCCGACCACGCCAAGAGCGTGATCGTGATGAAGCGAAGCATGAACCCCGGCTTCGCCGGCATCGAGAACGACCTCTTCTACAATCAGAAGACGACCATGCTCTTCGGGGACGCGAAGGCGTCCCTGTCCAAGCTGGTCGCCGAAGTCAAACAGGCCTCCTGAGAAAGGAACGGAACATCGATGCGCACCCTGACCTCACTCGCCCTCGCGGGCCTCGTCGCCGCGGCGGCGGCTCCAGCCCCGGTCGCCGCCCAGAACCCCTGCCGGACCATGCTGGCCAAGAGCCCGACCGTGGGGGCCTGGGCCGAGTACGGCATGAAGGACGGCAGCATGAAGATGGCCCTAGTCGGGGCCGAGAAGCGGGAGGGCCGCTCGCTGATCTGGATGGAGATGGCGTTCGCCGACAAGAAGGGGAAGGGCGCCATCACCAAGATGCTGGTCGGCGGCTACCCGCAGGGCCTGGACCAGGTGGAGGAGGTGGTGATGAAGATGGAGGGCCAGCCCGCGATGAAGATCCCGGGCTCCATGATCAACATGATGAAGGGCCAGATGGCGAAGAACCCGAGCGACGACTTCCTCCGCAAGTGCGATGAGGCCGAGTATCTGGGGGTCGCGTCCGTGACCGTGCCGGCCGGCACCTACTCCACCCACCACTTCCGGGACAAGAAGACCGGGGACGAGGTCTGGGTCAACATGGACCTGCCGTTCCCGATGGTGAAGGCGACCGACAAGGGCGGCAAGGGCATCATGGAGCTGACCGGGTCGGGGCGGGACGCGAAGTCCGCCATCACCGAGACGCCGATGGAGATGCCTGGGATGGGGGGCATGCCGCGGAACTAGATCGCCTCCCCATCCTCCGCGCGCCCGGCTCCTCCGCCTGATGGGGGGCCGGGCGCGCGAGTCTTCGGCCCTAGATGGGCCAGCGGGGATCGGAGATCTCCGCCATCGTGGCGATGCGCTCCTGGG